>NZ_CVIW01000024.1:0-51528 GCF_001499715.1 Stenotrophomonas thermophila
CAGCGCACACGAGCAAGCGGCGACCGAGCTTGCATGGGTGAGGGCGCTTTGCTTGCGAAGCACTGCTTCGCAAGCGCCCGAACGCACAGCCGCCAGCGGCTGCGCCGGGCCCCGGAGGGGGACTTGCAGCGTCCCCCGAAACCGGACCCACCCCGCCATCCCACGGAATGCACGCTGTTGCTGTTGCGTCTGATGTTGCCGGCCAGCGGCCGGCACTACCGCGGGTGCAGGGCGCAGCCCTGCCGATGCCCCTACCGTACCGGGACGTCGTACGCGGTGCCGGGATCCGGTTCGGGCTGCAGGGTGTAGTGCCACCACTCCTGCGGGTAGTTCGCGAAACCGCGCCGTGCCATTGCCTGCACCAGTTGCCGCCGGTTTGCCTGCTGCGTTTCACTCAGCCCGCTCGTCTGCGTATGCGCACGTGGCCCGAAGAAGTCGAAGTCAGTGCCCATGTCCAACGGCGCACATGCACCGCTGCGACAATCCAGCAGGCCCAGATCCACCGTGGCACCGCGGCTGTGGCCGGAGCGCTCGGCGATGTAGCCATCGGCCAGCAGGCGCGGCTTGTCCAGGTCCGGATACTGCTGTGCCTTGCGCGAGAGCTCGCGCGGATCGTTCACCCAGGCCATGAAGGCCTGCACCGAACGCACCGGCCGGTAGCAGTCGTAGAGGCGCAGGCCGAAACCATCGGCGCGCAGGTCCTGTTCCACCTCGGCCAGCGCCTTCGCCACCGGCGCCAGCAGGTAGCACGAAGGCGCCTCGTAGCCGGGCACGCGCGCGCCGGTGAAGTTGTTGGCACCCGCATAGCGGATGTCCAGGTCGATGCGCGGCGACAACGTACGGATCTCCACCAGCCCGGCGCTGGCCGCGTCGGTGGCCGGTAAAACGCGCGGCGGCTCAGCGGCGCCGGTGGTCGCCGCCAGGGCAATCGCCAGTACGAGTGAAATGCAGGTCCTGGAAGTCATAGCTGAAGTCGATGTCCGGATCGATGGCGCGCAGGTCCAGTGCCGGTGCCGGGCCCTCGCCCGGCCGCAGCCACGCCTGTGCATCGTCACCCAGCGTATCCCAGCGCAGCAGCCAGCGCCCCTGCAGCTGCAGCACGGCCCCCTGCAGGCGGGGCGACTTGTCCACGCTGAAGCGCAGGCCGTCCTTGCCTGGGCACAGCGATGCGGGCCCCAGCCAGGGATCGCTGTAGCGTCCCTGCCAACGCGGCAGATCGGAAGCCGACGCCTGCCGCGCATCCGACGTCGGCGGCCGCTGGTGCCCGGTTGCCGCACGAGCGGCCTGGTCCGCCTTCAGTTCGGCCAGGTATTCCATCGCCGGGCGCGCATCATCGGGGGCGGTGAAGCGTTTCAGTGCGGCCTGCATCAATGCGGTGCGCGCATCCTCGCCTTCACCGTTGATCAGCATCACCACGCCCACCTTGCGGTCAGGCAACAGCGCCAGCGACGAGTACATGCCCGACAGGGTGCCGGTGTGCGCCACCTTCCACTGCCCATCCATGTCCGACACCCGCCAGCCATAGCCGTAGCCATGGAAATGCGCGTTGTCCCAACGCCGCTGGCGTTCACCCAGCGCCATCGGCATGTGCAGGGTCCACAGCGTACGGCGCTGCTCAGCGTCCAACCAGCCAGGTGCCAGGGCGGGATCGAGCAGCACCTGCATCCAGCGCGTCATGTCGCGCAGCGAACAGCGGATGCCGCCGGCGGCCATCGAGGGCAGGTCCGGGCTGATCGCCCCATCCGCGTTCACTACCGCGTTGCGATCACCGCGCCAGGCATGCGGCTGCGCCACGTTGCCCACGCGCTTCACCGACCACGTCCCCACCTGGCAGCGGGTCATGCCAAGTGGTTCGAACACCTGCTCGCGCATCAGCTGGTCATACGGCTTGCCACCGGCTGCCGCCGCCACTTCGCCGGCCACCACGTACATCAGGTTGTCGTAGGCGTAGCGGCTGCGGAAACTGCTGACCGGCTTCAGGTGCGCCAGCCCCGCGATGATGTCGGCACGGGTGAACGCGTTCGGCTCCGGCCACAGCATCAGGTCACCGGCGCCCAGGCCCAGGCCGCTGTTGTGGATCAGCAGGTCGCGCACCTGCATCTGCTGGCCAACCCATGCATCGTGCATGCGGAAGCCCGGCAGATATTGCTGCACCGGATCCTCCCAGCGCAGCTTGCCCTGCTGCACCAGCCGCGCCAGCAGCGCGGCGGTCATCGCCTTGCTGTTGGAGGCGATCTTGAACAGCGTGTCCTGGTCGATGCGGCCGCCGTCGCCACGCGCGCCTTCGGCGTGGCGATAGACCACCTGCCCGTTGTCGACCACCGCCATGGCCAGCCCGGGCAGGTGCTCGTGCTGGACCACGGCGGCGACGTCGGCATCGAGGGAGGCGATATCGGTCGGCGAAGCGGACGGTGCGGCCAGTGCCGCCGCGACGATCAGCAGGTGGTACATGCGCGCAGCCCCTCCATTGCCCGCGCCGTCACGGTGGGCGGCGCGGATCGTGGCCTCAGAAGTTCCAGGTCACCACCAGCTGTGTATAGCGAGGGGCCTGCCAGCGCGTCCCGGTGGCGAACGTCGCTTCGCGGTACTGGCCGGGCTGCGCTTCATAGCGCTGGTGCACGTTGATGGTCTTCTGGTTGTTGAACAGGTTGTACACCGACAGCCGTGCACTGAGATCGATGCCCTCCACCGGCAAACGCCAGGTCACGTTGGCGCCCATGGTCCAGGTCCACGGCAGGCGACCGAACGCACCGCGTGGGCTGTACTCGAACTGCCGCTGGTTGTACGGGCCGGAACAGTTGGCCACGCACAGCCAGCCGGTACCACCGCCGCTACCCTCGCTGGAAGTACTGCCACCGGCGATGGAATCGTTTGGCCACATCACGCCGTAGGCAGTGATCGGACCACCGGACTGCACCTGCAGCGTGGTACCGAACGACCATTGCTTGTTCAGCGCGTAAGCGGCACGCAGCTTGAACTGGTGGCGGAAGTCGTTGAACAGCACGCCATAGCGCTCGTTGGTGGCCGGATGGTCCCAGAACTGGACCATGCCGGTGTCGCCGTAGTTGGTATCGGAATTCACCGGGCCTTCGAAATTGCCCTCGCTCTTCGACCACAGGTAGGACGCGTTGAACATCCACTTCTCGTCCCAGGCACGGTCGATCTGGAACTCCAATGCCTTGTAGGTGCGCTTGGGCTTGGAGTAACCGATCACCTCGCCGCTGCCGCCCTTCCGATAGCCGCTGTTGGCGGTGTCAATGGTGATCCAGCCTTCGTTGGCGCAGCCGATGCTCTTGTCGCCCCAGATCGTCAGGCTCTCGCCCGGGTTGGCGATCGGCCACAGCGTGCTGGGGGTCGGGCCGCATGGGGTGTAATTGATGCGGATGTCGTCCAGCGCACGGGTCATACGTCGATAGGTGGCGTTGACGCCCCACGACCATGCCTGGTTGATCATGTTCTGGAAGCCCAGGATGTACTCGTCCTGGTAGACCGCCTTAAGGTCGCGATCCACACTCTGGCGCAGGTCGGCACCGCCGGTGTTCATGCGGGTGTCGGTCGGCCCGATCTGCTGGCCGACGACCGGTGCCATGTACGGTGAGCCGGTCGGCGAGGTTTTCCGCTCCCAGCCATTGAGCACGTAGTAGCTGTACTCGTCGGTCAGGCCACCTGCGAAATTCACGTTGATGTTGTTGGTGACAGGCAGGTAGTAGCGGCCGGCGTTGCCGAACAGCTTGGTGCTGCCATCACCGCGCATGTCCCACGAGAAGCCGACGCGAGGTGCGATCAGGTCATCCATCTTGATGAACGCCTTGCCGGCGGCGGTACGGTTCTCGAAACGGTCCCAGCGCACGCCCAGGTTCAGCATCAGGTTCGGGGTGATGTTCCAGATGTCTTCCACGTACAGCGCATTGGCTTCGGTCTCGAACGTGCCGCCCGACTTGCGGTTGCGCGCACGCAGCATTTCGGTAACGCCAGCCGGTACGTAGGCATTGGCACCGTCCCAGACTTCATCGCCGGGGCGCGCCACGTAGGCGGTGTAGCTCAGTTCGGTCGGGCCGGGGTAGCGGGTGGACTGCTTTGTGGTCATCAGCTCACGGTCGACACCGAAGCGCAGCAGGTGGTCACCCAGCTGCCATTCGAAGTCCAGTCGCGCCACGTCACGGGTATCGTCACGCTCGGCCACTGCCGTGCCCGTGGGGTGGCAGCCTGCGCGCAGGCCCTGCAGCTTGCCCAGGCGCGGGCCGTAGGTACTGTCGGTGAACACGGGGCTGCAGGCCTGATCCAGCGATGAATTGGTGAACGCACGCTGGTTGTTCTGGCCGACCATGGCGCGTGCGGTGAAGTTCTGTCCGAAGTGGCCGGTGTAGGTGGCCGACCAGTTGCGTCCCCCCGTCTCGGTGACCGAATCACCGCCCCATGCACCGAGCTCGTCGGCGTTCCAGTTGTAGCCGTACGACGCATTGGTGACATCGCCCTCATCCGAGAACGCCAGCAGCGCCAGGCTGTGGTTGTCGTTGATGTTCCAGTCCAGCTTGGTGCCCCAGAAGCCGTTGCCGGAATCGTTCTTGAACCAGGTACTGCCATCGGACGAGGTGTTGTGTCCCTTGTCGCTGCGGTCTTCGTACATCGCGAACAGGAACAGCTTGTCCTTGACGATCGGGCCGGAGCCCCACACGTTGGTCTTCAGGAAGGAGTTGTTGTCGCGGCTGCCGTAGGAATGCGGGGTGCCGTCGCGGTGGAAATGATCGCCGCCACTGGCGCGCCACGCACTGGGCTCGGCGGTGACTTCAACACCGCCCTCGAATTCGTTGCTGCCCGAACGGGTCACCGCATTGATCACGCCACCGGTGGAGCGGCCGAACTCGACCGAATAGCCACCGGTCTTGACCTGGAACTCCTTGAAGAAGGCGAACGGCGCGGTGCTGAAGCCGCGACGGGTATACATGTCGGTGACATTCAGGCCATTGATGAAGACCGCATTCTCGGCCACCGATGAACCAGCGAATGACAGACCGCCGAATGACGAGTTGCCGCCGACCACGCCCGGCGCCATCAGCGCGACCGCAGACAGGTCCTGTGCCACCGGCAGCCGCGAGATCTCCTGGCGGTTGATGTTGAAGGATGTCTCGGTGGAGTAGACATCCACGCGGTTGACCACGCGGGTGCCGACCACCTGCAGCGCATCGAGATTGGTGACGCCGCCGCCACTGGCCAGGTTGACCGTGGTGGTTCCGCCTACTGCCACACTGACAGCAATCTGATCGCCCAGCTTCTGGCCATCGCGGCTGAGCTGCAGCTGGTAGTCACCTACCGGCAGCTGGCCGAGGCGGTAGCTGCCGTCGGCGCCGACGGTGACGGTACGGGTCAGACCCGTACTGTTGCTGACCACGGTCACCTGGTCGCCTGCGGTTGCACGGCCAGCAACTGCGCCGCTCACGTTCTGTGCCATCGCGATGCCGGGCAGCACTACGCCCAGACACGCCCCAAGGGCGACGCACAATGCCGCCCGCTTGATGCTGTGAGCCTTCATCCCCTGCTCTCTCCTGCAAGAATTGAATGGTGTGGAATGCGGTGTGTCGCGCTAGCGTTGCCTGGCTGGCAGTACCCGCCACTGGAAGTCGTAGCTCCATTGGTCGAAGTACAGGTTGCCGCCTGCCCACTCGGCCTCGCCGCGCTGCGAGTCGACCGTTTCCGAGCGGAAGTGCTGCTTGGCCGGCACGAAGGGCTGGCCGAAATCATCGTTGAAGGCGATGCGGTAGCCGTCGAGGCCACCCAGGTAGAAGTTGCGCAGGGCCGGCACATCGCTGGCCAGTGCGCCGGTGGTCACGTCCATCGGCAGCCAGCCATACGGCGCCAGGTAGACCTGCCCCCAGTCATGCAGGTTGTTGTAGCCGCTGCCATCGCCGGAGAACACCATGCCCGACTGCCAGCGCGCGGGAATGCCGTTCATGCGCAGCAGCGCGATCAGCAGCAGGGTCTGTTGGCCGCAGTCGGCATGGCCGGCATGCAGCGCGTAATCGCTGATGTTGCTGAGCGTGGAGTATTCGCGCGCACCGGCCCAGGGAATGCGATCCACGGCAGCAAACAGCTTGCGCAGCACTTCATACGGACGTGTCTCGCCCTGCAGTACCTGGTCGGAGAACAGCTTCAGCGCCGGAGTGAAACGCACATGCGGCAGCTGCTCGGCCAGATACGGCTTCAGTGCCGGGTCGGTCGGAGTCGGCTGTACCTTGGCCGGGTCGATCGCGGTATGCCGGGCGAGGATCGTGACCGCGTAGCGGATCTCGAAGCGCGTCGGCTGCCCAGCCACTGCCTTGGCTTCCAGGTAGGCGGTGCGCTGCAGGGTACTGGCCGGTGCCACCCGCGCCTTGCCCGGGGTGCTGCCCAGCCACTGCACCTGTTCCTGCTGCCCGGGGATTTCGCGCGGGTACGGAATCCAGGCCCGTACAGTTTCGCCGGCCGGGACGGCGTCGGCCTTTACCGTGAGCGACTGGGTGAATTCGTAGCGCTGCGGCAGTACCGACGCCTGGCCACTCTGTTCGGCCGCGGCAACCACGCCTGCGTGGTGGGCGTTGAGCACTTCGTTGGGGCCCGGAGGCGGCATCGGTGCATCCGTGCGGCGGCGCGCGCGTGCTTCGTCGCTGAGCAGGAACAGGTTCGAGGGTGCGCGCTTGAAGTACCAACGCTCGCCATCGATATCGAGATGCTCGATCAGGCCGAGCTGGTCCCAGCGCGCGAATTCCTCGTCGGTCAGATCGGGAATCCAGCGGCGCACGGCCGCCTTGGCAGCGGCCTCGTCGAGGGAAAAATCCAGGCGGATGCGGCGCATGCGCTCGCGCTGGAAGGACCCCTCGGTGGTATCGCCTGCCGTTCCCAGCAGCGCTTCGGTATCGCTGAAGCGACCGCTGTCGATCAGGTCGATCACCTGCGTCTGGCGCGCCCGCTGCTGGCTGCTATGCCCATCCGTCGCCTGCGTGGCCGACACCCACAGCAGCAGCACGGCACACAGGCCGGCGGCAGGCAGACGCGGTTTGCGAACGGCAGGATCCACAGCGACACTTCCCCAGCGCGGGTGGTAATGGCTGTGTAACACGGGCCGGGATGTCGGTCAATAATTTATTCTTGCTTTCGTAGCCAAAAGGAATAAATATTCCAACAGGCATTCGAGGAGGGTGTGCACCGCATGAGCCTGGCTTCCCGCGAACGGCACCGGCATTGGCCGCGCCGCTTGACCCTGGCCCTGTGCCTGCTGGCCGCTCCGGCCTTTGCACAGGCGGCCCCACCGCCCGACCCGGGTGCGCCGCTGCCCTATGTGATCGGCCTGCACGAGGCCTACCTCACCCCGCAGTACTGGGCCGCGCGCCTGGACAACGCCGATGCGCCGATTCTGGACCGCGCGCAGATCGAGGCACAGAACGCACGGATGCGGGCGCAGGACAGCCACATCCAGGACATCGCGGCGTTGCCCGCCCAGCTTGATGCGGCGACGGTGCGTACCAGCATCACCGCGCTGTCGAGCTGGCCCACGCGCACCCTCTACAGCGACAAGGGCACGCCCATCGCGCCGGCCCTGCGCAGCGCGATCGAAGCCAACCTCGGCCTTGATGCGATTCCCGCCCAGGTGGCACCGGCCTACGGGCTGGTGGTGAAGCGTGCCGCACTGCGCACCTTCCCCACCCGCGAGCGCGTCTTCAGCACCGTCGGTGACACCGACATCGACCGCTTCCAGGAATCGGCGCTGTTCCCCGGCGACAAGGTCGCGGTGGTTCACCGCAGTGCGGACGGCCGCTGGCTGTTCGTGCACAGCGAGCGCTACAGCGCATGGATCGAAGCCGACGCCATCGCCAGCGGCGACAAGGCCACGGTGCTCGGCTATGGCACGAAGGGCCCGTACCGGATCGTCACCGGCGCCACCGCGCAGACCGCCTACACCCCGGAGGAACCGCGCGTATCGCGCCTGCAGCTGGACATGGGCGTACGCCTGCCGGTGCTGGCCGACTGGCCCGCTTCAGAACCGGTGAACGGCCAGCAGGCGCATGCCTCGTGGGTGGTGCAGCTGCCGGTGCGCGAGGTCGACGGGCGTCTGAAGCTCGTACCGGCGCTGCTGCCGCGCTCGCAGGACACCGCCGCCGACTACCTGCCGCTGACCCCGCGCCTGCTGCTGCAGCAGGCCTTCAAGTTCCTCGGCGAGCGCTACGGTTGGGGCCACGACTACGACACGCGCGACTGCAGCGGTTTCGTTTCCGAGATCTACCGCAGCTTCGGCGTGCTGCTGCCGCGCAATACCAGTGCACAGGCGGTCAGCCCGGCACTGGATCGCCTGCCGTTCACCGAGAAGGTCGGCAAGGCCGCGCGCGACCGTGCGGTCACCGAACTACAGGTCGGCGACCTGGTCTACATCCCCGGCCACGTAATGATGGCCATCGGCCACGTCGACGGCCGCACCTGGGTGATCCACGATACGGCGGGCGGCAGCTGGTTCGGTGCCGACGGCACGCGCGTGCAGGCCCATCTCAATGGTGTTTCGGTCACGCCGCTGGAGCCGATGATGGCCAGCGACACCGTCCGCTACATCGACCGCATCACCAACATCCAGCGCCTGCGGGCCCAGACTCCTGAATGAAGATCACCGCCATCGAACTGGGCATGCTGCGCGTGCCGTTGAAGACACCGTTCAAGACCGCGCTGCGCACAGTGGAAACCGTGGAAGACGTGGTCGTACTGATCCGCACCGACAGCGGCAACACCGGCTATGGTGAAGCCCCGGCCACCGCGGTGATCACCGGCGATACGCACGGCTCGATCATCGAGGCGATCCGCCACTTCATCGCCCCGCGCCTGATCGGCCAGGACGTGGTCAACCTCAACCATCTGTGCACGCTGGTGCAGACCGCGATGGAGCGCAACACCAGCGCCAAGGCGGCGGTGGAGATCGCGCTGTACGACCTGTGGGCGCAGCTGCACGGTGCGCCGCTGTACCAGATGCTCGGTGGCGGCGACCCGGTGATCACCACCGACATCACCATCAGCGTGGACTACATCGACAAGATGGTGGCCGACTCGTTGTCGGCGATCGAACGCGGCTTCGAGTCGCTGAAGATCAAGGTCGGCAAGGACATCGGCCTGGACATCGAACGGGTCAAGGCGATCCATGCCGCCGTGGAAGGCCGCGCCCTGCTGCGCCTGGACGCCAACCAGGGCTGGACCGCCAAACAGGCGGTGCATGCGATGCGTACCCTGGAAGACGCCGGAGTGGTGCTTGAACTGCTGGAGCAGCCGGTGAAAGCGGCCGACATCAGCGGCCTGAAGTACGTCACCGACCGCGTCAACACGCCGGTGATGGCCGACGAAAGCGTGTTCAGCCCCAGCCAGGTGATGGACCTGATCCAGCAGCGCGCGGCCGACATCATCAACATCAAGCTGATGAAGACCGGCGGCCTGTCCAACGCGATCCGCATCGCCGACATCGCCGGCATCTACGGCGTGCCGTGCATGATCGGCTGCATGATCGAATCGAGCATCAGCGTGGCCGCCGCCGTGCACCTGGCCGTGGCCAAGAGTGATGTGATCACCAAGGTCGACCTCGACGGTCCCTCGCTGGGCCAGTTCGACCCGGTCAGCGGCGGCGTGCATTTCAACGAATCGGAGATCAGCATCAGCGACGTGCCGGGGCTGGGCATTACTGAGGTGCGTGGGCTGGAGATGCTGGGGTGATTTCTGCCTTGCGGCTGACGTTGCGTGCCACTGACGTTGGGTCGCGCGTTACTTTTTTTTCGCGAAAAGAAAAGTAACCAAAAGAAACGCTCCGCCGGCCGCGAGCCGACGTGCTGCGCACGTCGGTGCCCTGCGCTCCTCGGTCCGCCGAGGGACGGCGCGGAACTCGCTGCGCTCGGACACCCGCGCCTCTTCGCCCTCGCCGGACCTGCGGTGCTCGGCTCGCTTGAAGGCGGACTCAACGTCAAAAGCAACAACTGCGCTCCGTAACCTCTTCGAGGCTGGAACCCGCTCGACCCATTCCATGACACGCTCTACGCTGCCAGCCGCAACGCGCCCACACATGCCCGGACACCCCGCATGCCGCCCCTGCTGAAGATCCGCACCGAGCGCGGGCAGATGTCGGCCATCGAGCGCCGCATCGCCGACTTCATCCTCGACAACGCGCACCTGCTGCGCGACTACTCGTCACAGCAGCTGGCCAGTGCGCTCGGCATCAGCCAGTCCAGCGTGGTGAAGTTCAGCCAGAAGCTCGGCTTCAAGGGCTACCCGGACCTGAAGTACTCCATCGGCCAGGATGTCGCCCGTGCTGGCGCCGATCCGCAGCAGGCCCCCAGCGAACCCGACAGTGGCGATGACTACCTGCGCCTGGGCGACGCCCTTCGCCGCAGCAAGGCGCAGGCCGAGGAGGAAACCCGCCAGGCCAACCCACGCGGGGAGATCGAGCGCATCGTGCAGCTGCTCGACGGTGCGCCCAAACTCTTTGTCTACGGCCTGGGTGACGACGGCCTGTTCGCGCGCGAGTTCGCCATGCGGCTGTCGCTGCTCGGGCTGCTGGTGGTACCCCACACCGACCCGATCCTGATGCTGGCCAACCTCTCGGCCGCGCGCCCGGGCGATGCGCTGCTGGTGTTCTCCGAATTCGGCAACCTGCCGCAGCTATCGCAGCTGTCGCGCCAGTTCCAGGACATGGGTGGCAAGATGATTTCCATCACCCGCCATACCGCCAACCCGCTGCGCGCGCATGCTGACGCAGCGCTGGTGGTGTGCGCGCACGATCGCACGCCGCAGGTCGCGCAGCTGCTGTACCGTAGCGCCATGCACGCCCTGCTCGATTTCCTGTTCGTGCTGCTCTGCCACACCAATCCGGACCGCCAGCAGCAGCTTGCGGTGAACTTGGAGCGGATCGACCACCTGCTGGATTCCTGACCGGAGCACCTGTTGATGAAATCGCTGGTTCGCCTCGCTACCGCTGCACTGCTGCTTGCTACGGCGGTGTCCGTTCACGCGGCGCCGCTGGATGGCTCGCGCCAGCTGATCGTGGTCACCGGCGAAGGCTGGGACAGCACCCAGGGGCAACTGCAGGCCTATGTGCGCGACGGCAAGGGCTGGCACGCGCATGGACAGGCGTTCCCCGTGGCGCTCGGCCGCACCGGCAGTGCGTGGGGCCTGGGCCTGCACCCGGCGCAGGCCGACGGCCCGCAGAAGCAGGAAGGCGATGGCCGCAGCCCGGCCGGCATATTCGCGCTCGGCAGTGCGTTCGGCTATGCCGTCACCCGCCGCGGCACCGCCATGCCCTACCAGCCGATGCTGGACAGCAGCTACTGCATGGACGTGCCCGCCTCGCCGTTCTACAACCGCATCGTTGATGAAAGGAAGGTCGGCAATGCAGCGGTCAAGGGCTCCACCGAGCCGATGCGGCTGGATCTGCACAACAAGGGCGACGTGCGCTACCGGGAGGGCTTCGTGATCGCCCACAACCCGGACAACCAGCCCGGCAAGGGCAGCTGCATCTTCGCCCATCTGTGGCGCCAGCCCGGCGAGGCCACCGCCGGCTGCACGGCCATGCCGCAGGAACGCATGCAGGCACTGCTGGACTGGCTGCGGCCGCAGGACGCGCCGCGTTTCGTGCTCCTGCCGCGCGCGGAGTACAAGCGCCTGCAGGCGCAGTGGCAACTGCCCGCGCTGGCCGGAGACGTCCGTTGAGCACGCAGGACGAACCGCAGCTGCAGCGCGCGGTCAGCCGCTGGCA
Organism: Stenotrophomonas thermophila; assembly: GCF_001499715.1. Classification (NCBI taxonomy): domain Bacteria; kingdom Pseudomonadati; phylum Pseudomonadota; class Gammaproteobacteria; order Lysobacterales; family Lysobacteraceae; genus Stenotrophomonas; species Stenotrophomonas thermophila. The sequence goes on from NZ_CVIW01000024.1 coordinate 11,747, forward strand.
GATCGTCGGCCTGTCGATCAACGATGTGATCGGCAGCGGCATCTACCTGCTGCCGGCCGCCACCGTCGCCCTGCTCGGCCCCTTCAGCCTGTGGGGCGTGGTCGCCGCCGGCATCGTCGTGGCCTTGCTGGTGCTGTGCTATGCGCAGGCCGCCAGCTACTTCGATGAACCCGGCGGCAGCTACCTGTATGCACGCGAAGCGTTCGGGCGCTTCGCCGGTTTCGAGATCGGCTGGATGATCTGGCTGACCCGCATCAGCTCGGCGGCCGCACTCAGCAACGCGCTGGCCGATGCCGTCGCGCGTTTCTGGCCGTGGGCCGGCGCCGGCATGGGTCGCATCGCGGTGATCGTGGTGTCGCTGGGCTTCCTGACCGGCGTCAACATCATCGGCGTGCGCTCGGCCGCGCGTACCGGCGTGGTGCTGGTGATCGGCAAGATGCTGCCGCTGCTGCTGTTCGTGGCCATCGGTGCGTTCTACATCGACCCACAGCTGGCCTTCTCCGGCCAGCGTCCGGACCCGCATGACCTGCAGCGCATGGGCGAAGCCGCCTTGCTGCTGCTTTACGCCTACGCGGGCTTCGAGAACATCCCGGCCGCTGCCGGCGAATACCGCAATCCGCGCCGCGATATTCCGTTCGCCCTGATCACCATGATCATCACCGTCACCGTCATCTACGGCGCGGTGCAGGTGGTGGCACAGGGCACGCTGGCCGGCCTGGCCAGCTCGGCCACGCCGCTGGCCGATGCCGCTGCCGGCTTCGGCGGCGAAGCACTGGCGCTGATCCTGACGGTCGGCGCCACCATCTCCATCCTCGGCACCAACAGCAACACGATGATGATGGGCCCACGCTTCCTGTTCGCACTGGCCCGCGATGGCTATGGGCCGAAGATCCTGGCGCAGGTGCATCCGCGCTTCCACACGCCGGCCGCGTCGATCCTGTGCCAAGGCCTGATCGCGCTGGGCCTGGCCCTGTCCGGTTCGTTCGTGCAGCTGGCCCTGCTGTCGATGACGACGCGCCTGTTCGCCTACATCGGCACTGCAGCAGCAGTCCTTGTACTGGCCAAGCGCTATGCGGACCGGCCGGGCGCACTGAAACTGCCGGGTGGCCCGCTGATTCCGGTACTGGCGCTGCTGCTGTGCCTGGCGCTGTTCGCCAGTGCCAGCTGGCAGAACATCGCTGCTGCGCTGGTGGCGTTCGCCATCGGCGCGGTGATCTACAAGCTGCCGCGAAAAGATGCCGACGCCGGATGACCGGTAGCGCCGGGCCATGCCCGGCGGATTGATCTGGTTATCACGCTGCCGGACCGGGCCGTTAACCGCCACGCAGGCAGGATCAGGCTTCGTCCACAACGGAGCCTTCCATGACCGAGTACCAGATTCCCGGCCGCGTACCGGACGACAGCACGCCGCGCGATGCGGTCAGCAACTACTGGCGCGAGCGCTACACGGCCGAGCCGTACTACGACGACCAGCTGTTCTTCGAGGACTACGAGCCGGCCTACCGCATCGGCCACGCCGCGCGTGCGCAGGACATGATCCGCGCCTACGAACAGGTCGAAGCTGAACTGGAGTCGCGCTGGGCCAGCGAGCGTGGCCGCAGCCGGCTGGAATGGGCGCAGGCACGCAATGCCGTGCGCCGTGGCTGGGACGAAGCGCACCTGGCGGACCCGCTGTTGAAGCGATAGCGCCATGCTTCTGTAGAGCCGATACGCTCGGCTCTCGCACCACGTCTGTAACGTCGAGCCATGCTCGACTGAGCCGAGCATGGCTCGGCTCTACACCGGATCGATCACTCCTGTTCCGGCAGCGGCGGCACGATCGCGCTGTGCTTGCTCCCGCCACCACCGGCGGCGATCAGGTCGCGGGTGTTCTTCTGCACGGCCACCGCGCCGAACAGCGACAGTGCATACGCCATGCCGTAGAAGCCCTTCTCGCTCGGTGCCAGCGTGGCATTCCACAGGCCAACCAGCAGCAGCATCAGCGCCGACAGCAACGCGAACCAGCACAGCGCGTAGTACAGGCCACTCACCGGAATGCCTTCAACGCGGTCGCGCACGCTCTTCTGCAGCGACACCGCCGCGAACAGGCCGAACAGCAGCAGGGTCAGGTAGTAGCCCTTCTCGTTGAGCGCCATCGTGGCGTTGAACAGGCCGATCAGGTAGGCCGCCGCACCCAGCATCAGGGCCACCCAAGAGGCGGCGATGAAGGCGGTGGAGGGCTTGTGGGGCATGGCAGTGTTCATTGCAGGTCCTTGGCAGGCAGACGGGCACGCTTTGCCCGGGCGTGCCCACCCTAGACGATCCCGCCGCGCTCGCACAGGGGGCGCAGGACCTTCGGGCCACGACGCTCACGCTACCAGTGGTATACAAGGGACAGCCCGGCCATCCGCATCCCCGCACTGGAGATACCCATGACCCGCACGCCCCTGCTGCTCGCCCTCGGCCTGGTGCCGATCCTTGCCACCTCCGCCTGCAATGCGGCTGACCCCGCCGCCAACGGCGCCCAGACCGCAGCGTACGCAGCCTCCAGCACTGCCGACCAGCGCCCGTTCACCGCCACCGAAATCAGCCGGTTCGACCAGCCGTGGGCGATGACCTTCCTGCCGGACGGCGGCCTGCTGGTCACCGAAAAGCGCGGCAAGCTGCAGCACCTGGACCTGGCCAGCGGCCAGAAGCATGAGATCACCGGCGTTCCGAAGGTCGCTTACGGCGGCCAGGGCGGCTTCGGTGACGTGATCCTGCACCCGCAATTCGCGAGTAATCACGTGATCTACCTCAGCTACGCCGAGGAAGGCACGCTGGACACCCGCGGTGCTGCCGTGGCCCGGGCCACGCTGGCACTGGATGCCAACGGCGGTGGCCAGCTGAAGGACCTGAAGGTGATCTGGCGGCAGAGCCCCAAGGTCAGCGGTGAGGGTCACTACGGGCATCGCCTCGCCTTCGGCCCGGACGGCAAGCTGTGGATCAGTTCCAGCGAGCGGCAGAAGTTCGGTCCGGCCCAGGACATGGGCAGCAACCTCGGCAAGATCATCCGCCTCAACGATGACGGCAGCCTGCCGGCCGACAACCCGTTCGCCTCGCAGGGCGGCGTGGCCGCGCAGGTGTGGTCGCTGGGCCACCGCAACATCCTCGGCATGGCCTTCGACGCCAACGGCAAGCTGTGGGCACACGAGATGGGCCCGGCCGGCGGCGACGAACTGAACCTGATCGTGCGCGGCGCCAACTACGGTTACCCGATCGTCTCCAACGGCGACCATTACGACGGCCGACCGATTCCTGACCACGAGACGCGTCCGGAATTCGCCGCCCCGAAGGTGACCTGGACGCCGGTGATCTCGCCGGCCGGCTTCGTGATCTACAGCGGCAACCTGTTCCCGCAGTGGAAGGGCAGCGGCTTCATCGGTGGCCTGTCGTCGACCTCGCTGGTGCGTGTGGCCTTTGATGGCGACGGCGCGCGCGAAGCTGAGCGCTTCAGCATGGGCGAGCGCATCCGCGAAGTGGAACAGGGTCCGGATGGCGCCCTGTGGCTGCTGGAAGACGGCAGCAAGGCGCGCCTGCTGAGGCTCACCCCGAAGACCTGATGCCCCGGTAGTGCCGGCCGCTGGCCGGCACCTGGATCCTTCCGGCATCCGGCGGTTGCCGGCCAGCGGCCGGCACTACCCTGCCAAACGGCCCCGCACGCGGGGCCGTCTGCGTTTACTGGATGGTGATGACCTTCACCTCGGTCTTCGTGCAGGCCTGGTCCAGGCACTGGCCGCTCAACCACACCTGGCCGCTGCCGATCATCACGCCCTGCTGGTTGACGAACACCTTGCCGAAGTCCTGCCCGGACACCGCCTTGACCACCTCCGGCGTGATGATCTTCTCGTAGTTGCGCTGGAACTCTCCGGGGCCGGAGATCTTCTTTCCGCCGCTGATGTTCAACGGGAATCGCACTTCCTCGACCACCGCAGCGCGATCCCCGCCAACCACGGCGGTCTTGAACGCATTGAAGACCTTCTCGAACTGCGCGGCATCGCCAAGCAGCGACTCGATGCGCGCACGCGCATCCTCGGCGGGCGCCCCGCCTGCCGGTGCGGGCGGTGCTAAGTCGGCGGGTCCAGCAGCCGGCGCTGTCGGTTCAGCGGCAGGCGTCGCTGCCGCGCCGGCCTCCATCGGCGGCGGCGCATCCGCCGCAGGCTCGGCCGGCGGTGCCGCCGGCTGCGAACAGGCGGCCAGCATCAGGGCGGGAATCAGGTAGGCCATCCGGCGCATGCGCGCACTCCATCGAAACAGGAAGCCCGATGGTAGCGCCGCCACAGTGACGGCAACAAAAAGGGGACGGAGGGGATTAAGTCGTTTGTGCCACTAACGACTTAATCCCCTCCGTCCCCTTTTTCTTCAATCAGGCCTTCAGCAGTTCGAACTGCACCGCTTCGCCAGCCGCCGAGGACGCGCACACCCACAGGTCGAACAGGCCCGGCTCGGCACGCAGCACGCCGTCGCGGCCGGTAAACGCCAGCTGCTCGCGGGTCAGGGTGAACACCACGTCGGTCGACTCGCCCGGCTGCAGTGCCACCTTGCGGAAGTCCTTCAGTTCGCGCACCGGACGCACGCGGCTGGCCACACGGTCGTGGATGTACAGTTGCACGACTTCCTCGCCAGCAACGCTGCCGGTGTTGGTCAGCGTGGTGGTGATGGTCAGGGTGTCGTCCCAGCCGAGCTGTGCAGTGCTCAGCTGCGGCACGCCGTAGGCGAAGGTGGTGTAGCCGATGCCATGGCCGAACGGGTACAGCGGTTCGTTCGGAATCTCGCGCCAGCGGGCCTTGAACTCCGACATCGTCGGCAGTTCCGGGCGACCGGTGCGCGGGTGGTTGTAGAAGTACGGCTGCTGGCCGGACACCTGCGGGAAGCTGACCGGCAGGCGGCCGGACGGGCTGTAGTCGCCGAACAGCACATCGGCCACGGCATGGCCGGTCTGCGTGCCCAGGTACCAGGTCACCGCCACAGCCTGTGCATTGCGCACCGCGCCCTGCAGCGCCAGCGCGCGGCCATTGCGCAGCAGCACCACCAGCGGCTTGCCGGTCATCGCCACGGCCTCGGCCAGCGCCTGCTGTGCCGGCGGCAGGGTAATCTCCACGCGCGACTGTGCTTCACCGCTGTAACGCTGCGGTTCGCCCAGCGCCAACACCACCACGTCGGCGCGCAGCGCGGCAGCCACCGCCGCTTCGGTACCGCCCGGAATGGCCGCTTCCAGTTCGCAGCCCGGCACGATTTCCAGCAGCGCTTCGTCGCCGATGGCGGCACGCACGCCGGTCTCCAGGTCCACGTAACGCTGCTTGTCGCCGAACAGCGTCCAGCAGCCTTCGATGTTCTCGCGGTCCTGCACGAACGGGCCGATCAGCGCGATCTTCTGCCCGGTCTTCTGCAGCGGCAGCACGTTGTCACGGTTGTTCAGCAGCACGATCGAACGCCGCGCGGCGTCGCGCGACAGTTGGTCATGCGCGTCGAGGTACGAGGTATCGGCTTCGCGTGCCGGGTCAAGCGAACGGTACGGGTCGTCGAACAGGCCGATGGTTTCCTTCAGCCACAGGATGCGCCGCACGCCCTCATCCAGCACCGCCATCGGTACCTCGCCGCTCTCGACCAGGCCCGGCAGGTGCTCAGCATAGAAGCCGCTCTGCATGCTCAGGTCCAGGCCGGCGGTGAACGCCTTGGCGGTGGCATCGCGGTCGTCGGCGGCATAGCCGTGGGCGACCAGCTCCATGTCGGCGGTGTAGTCGGAGATCACCACGCCCGGGAACTTCCATTCGCCGCGCAGGATGTCGGTCAGCAGTTCAGCGTTGGCACTGGCCGGCACACCGTTGATGTCATTGAACGAGGACATCACGGTGATCGCGCCGGCGTCGAAGGCGGCCTTGAACGGTGGCAGGTGCACGTCGCGCAGGGTCTGCGGCGAGATGTCCACCATGTTGTATTCCATGCCGGCCATCACCGCGCCGTAGGCGGCGAAGTGCTTCGGCGTGGCCAGCAGCGAATCGGCGGCGCGCAGGTCGCTGCCCTGGAAGCCGCGCACGCGGGCGGCGGCGAACGCACAGCCCAGCACCACGTCCTCACCGGCCCCTTCGGCGCCACGGCCCCAGCGCTGGTCGCGGGCGATATCCACGGCCGGGGCGTAGGTCCAGTGCAGGCCAGCGGCCGTGGCCTCGATGGCGGTGGCGCGCGCGGTGCGCTCGGCCAGGTCCGGCTCGAAGCTGGCGGCCTCGCCCAGCGGAATCGGGAACACGGTGCGCATGCCGTGGATGACGTCGGCGGCCAGGATCACCGGGATGCCCAGGCGGCTCTCCTCGGTGGCGACCTGCTGGATGCGACGGCCCAGCTCGGCGCCCACGCCATTGAACAGCGAGCCGACCTTGCCCTCGCGCACCTGCTGCAGCACCTGGTCGGCATTGCGCACGTTGGCTTCCGGGTTCACGTCCGGGGCGAACGGGCGGACCATGTCCGCGAAGACACCCAGCTGGCCGACTTTTTCCTCGACGGTCATCTGGGCAATGAGGGATTCGATGCGATCGGAGGCCACCGGCAGTCCTTGATGAAAACGTTTACAAGCCCGGCATTCTAGCGATCCCGGGCCATTTGGCGAGAGGTTTCTTCATTCAGTTTCAGCCACCAGCGGGGTCCGTATGGCTCCGCCGGGGCCACCGCAGCTTACTCCGAGCCGGCCAGCTGGCGCTGCCCGGCCATCAACATGGCGTCGCTGGAGGCTTGGAACACCCGCAAGCCGAACGCCGGCAGGATCGCCAGCAGGTGGTCGAAGATGTCCGACTGCACGGCCTCGTACTCGCCCCAGGCGGTGCTGCGGGTGAAGCAGTACAGCTCCAGCGGCAGGCCCTCGGTGGTCGGCTGCAGCTGCCGCACCAGCAGGGTCATGTCGGTATGGATGCCCGGATGGCTGCGCAGGTAGCGCTCCACATACGCGCGGAACGTGCCCAGGTTGGTCACCCGGCGGCTGTTGACCTCGGCCATGCCCTGCTCGCGCAGGCGCCCATTCCACTGCCCCAGTTCCTGTTCCTTGTCGCGCAGGTAGTCGCGCAGCAGCGCGAACTGGCCGAGGAAGGCCAGGTCGCCCTCGTCCAGGAAGCCGACGCTGTGCTGGTCCAGGTACAGCGCGCGCTTGATCCGGCGGCCACCAGCCTCCTGCATGCCGCGCCAGTTCTTGAACGACTCGGTCACCAGCTTCTTGGTCGGGATGGTGGTGATGGTCTTGTCGAAGTTCTGCACGGTGATGCTGTGCAGCGCGATGTCGATGACGTCGCCGTCGGCGTTCTGGCTGGGCATCTCGATCCAGTCGCCGATGCGCACCCGGCCATCGCCGCTGATCTGCACGCTGGCCACCAGCGACAGGATGGTGTCCTGGAAGATCAGCATCAGCACCGCCGTGGCCGCGCCCAGGCCGGTGACCAGATAGCGCAGGTCGACGCCTGCCAGGGTGGCAACGATCGACAGGCCGGCGATCACGAAGAGGACGATCTTGGCGACCTGCAGGTAGCCCTTGATCGGCTTGTTGCATGCCTCGGGGCGGCGCTCGTACAGATCGTTGGCCGCATCCAGCGCATGCGAGATGGCCAGCACCACGGTCAGGATCGCCCACGCCTGGCAGGCGCCGATGATGAAGCTGACCAGGCCCGGCGGCAGGTCCGGCACGATGCGGATGCCCGAGGCGATCACCTGGCTGGGCACCACGTTGGACAGGCGCGAGATCACCCGCATCAGGTGGCTGCCGCGGCCGGTGTCAGCGCCGGGGAGGCGGCTGAGCAGGCGCCGCAGGCCACGTAACAGGATGCGCTTGGTCACCCAGTTGGCCAGACCAGCGGCGATCAGCAGCGCCGAGATCATCAACGCCAGGTAGGCGCCGGGATAGGGTTCCAGTGTGTTCTGCAGCCGTTCCAGCCACTGTACCGCCACCACCGCGTCCACCATCGGTTGTCTCCTGTCTGTTTCGTTGTTGCCAAGGTTGCCGGCCAGCGGCCGGCACTACCGGGGTTGTCGGCCAGCGGCCGGCACGACCGGGTCAGTCCCGCGTGCGTTCGATGATCACGCCCACCGCGCGCGCGCCGCGCACTGCGCCCGGCTTGCTCAGCTTCAGGCGCAGCCACTTCACGTCGAATTCGTCCAGCACGATCTGCGCGCAGCGCTCGGCCAGCGTCTCGACCAGGCCGAACTCCGACTCGCGCACGAACTGCTCCAGGCGCTTGCTCACCGCCTTGTAGTTCAGGGTATGGGCGATGTCGTCGGTGGCCGCGGGGCGACGGTTGTCGAAGCCCATTTCCAGGTCGAACACCAGGTCCTGGCGGATCCGTCGTTCCCAATCGTAGATACCGATCAGGGCGTCGATCGTCAGCCCCTCGATGAAAACCTTGTCCATTGCGCTTACCCGCCCGAATACAGGGGGCCATGGTAACGGCACGGCGGTGAGCCTGCCCGGAACGGGCGATGGATGGCCGGCGCGGGGCGGGCCCGGAAAAGACAAAGGGCCCCGCTAGCAGGGCCCTTTGGTACAACCGTTTGTCCCCAGGGGGAGCTGGAATCCAGCCGCGAGTCCCGGTGGCGCAGGCACGCAGATTAGGCAAGGACCAGATCGCCGGTCAAGGCCAAATCCGACAGGACAGGTCAGGTATTCGTCCGAGGCAAAACGCAGAAAATCAGCCGCGCGGACAAGGACGTTCCCTGATGGTCGCCGCCGCCCACTCTCGCGAACATCGATCCCTCCTTCACCACCGCACATGACGATGGCTCCATACGATGTACTGCGGCGCGCGTTGTCAGCGGAGCGTCTGTCTACTTACGAGAGAATCGCATCGACCTGCGGCCCCGACGTCACAGCCGAATCCCTCTACCTCTGGAACATGCGGCTGTGCAGTGCACTGATGATGCCGGTCCATCTGTGCGAGGTGGTCACCCGCAACGCCGCGGCAATGGTTCTTGTTCGGCAGCACGGTCCACGTTGGCCCTGGAATGATGCCTTCAGACGCAGGCTGCCAACTTCGTCCAGTACTTCTCCACGCACGGCACTGGAACAACTTGCCAGTCGCGCAAGCGATACACCTGAAATCGTCGCCAGCCTGCCTATGGTGTTCTGGCAGCAGCTATTCACATGTCGCTTCGATTCCACGCTGTGGATACCGGCACTCAGCGGAGTCCTGCGCCATGCGCCTTGCGCCCACCCCAGTGTCATCCGGAAAGCCATCCACGCGGATATTGGCCGCATCCGCCACCTGCGCAACCGCATCGCCCATCACGAGCCCATCCTCGAGCGCGACATCGGCGCCGACCTGGCCGCGATCGGGCGGCTGATCCATGCCCGCTGCCCACACACCCTGGGCTGGCTGCAGCGCCATGAGCGGGCGACAACCGTGCTGGCGGCGTCGCCGTTGGCAGTGCATCGGTAATGCGTCCGCCGGGCATGGCCCGACGCTATCGGTTCACACCGCCGGCAGGGTCGCCATGTCCCAGCGCGGGGTCACATCCACCTTCGGCGGGCTGTGCTGGCCAGCCTGCAGCCGCAGCGCGCCAGCGAAGGCGATCATCGCGCCGTTGTCGGTGCACAGTGCAGGCCGCGGGAAGCAGGCGCGGCCGCCGAGGCGCTCGGCCATCTGCTGCAGGCGGGCGCGCAGGCGCTTGTTGGCACCTACACCGCCGGCAACCACGATCACGTTCGTCCCGGCCGCTTCCAGCGCGCGCTCGCACTTGATCGACAGGGTCTCGACCACCGCGTCCTCAAAGCCCCGGGCAATATCGGCGCGGGTCTGCTCGCTCTGGTCGCTGTCGCGCCAGGCCATCAGGACCTGGGTCTTCAGGCCGGAGAAGCTGAAATCCAGCCCCGGGCGGTCGGTCATCGGCCGCGCGAAGCGGTACGCGCCCGGCGTGCCCTGCTCGGCCAGCCTGGCCAGCTGCGGGCCGCCCGGGTACGGCAGGCCCATCAGCTTGGCGGTCTTGTCGAAGGCCTCGCCAGCCGCATCGTCCAGGGTTTCGCCCAGCAGCCGGTACTGGCCGATCGCATCCACCGCCACCAGCTGGGTATGGCCACCGGACACCAGCAGCGCCACGAACGGGGCCTGCGGCGGGTCGTCTTCCATCAGCGGTGCCAGCAGGTGCCCTTCCATATGGTGTACGCCGACGGCCGGGACCTCCAGCGCCCAAGCCAGTGATCGGGCCACGCCCGCACCCACCAGCAGCGCGCCGACCAGGCCGGGACCGGCCGTATAGGCGACGCCATCGATATCGCCTACACCCAGACCGGCGTCGGCCAGGGTCTGGCGCACCAGCGGCAGCAGCTTGCGGACGTGGTCGCGGCTGGCCAGCTCGGGCACCACGCCACCGTATTCGGCGTGCAGGGCGATCTGGCTGTAGACCGCATGGGCGCGCAGGGCTGCGCTGCCGGCCAGGTCGGTGTCATACACCGCCACGCCGGTCTCATCACAGGAAGATTCGATGCCAAGGACTCGCATGCCTGCTATTATGACGCCCCTGCCGTCCCCTCGGGGAGCGTGCAGATCTCACTGCTTTCGAACCGCCGGCCCGTATTCAGGGTTGGCCGCTTGCAGTTTGTCGATTCGCCGCTATAATGTGCGGCTCGCCGGGCGTGACCCGGTTCTACTGTGTCCCGGAGATTCCATGCCCAGCGTCAAAGTCCGCGAGAACGAGCCCTTCGAGTTTGCTCTTCGCCGCTTCAAGCGCACTTGCGAAAAGGCCGGTGTGCTGGCCGAAACCCGCAAGCGCGAGTTCTACGAAAAGCCGACCCAGGAGCGCAAGCGCAAGGCCGCCGCTGCTGTGAAGCGTCAGCTGCGCCGCTCGTCGCGCGACGTCACCAAGCGTCAGCGCCTGTACTGATCGGACGCATCTTCATTGCGGCGGGCCTGCCCGTTGCGATGGAGCCGAAGCCGGCACGCGCGAGCGTCGCCGGCTTTTTGCGTTTCCGGGTTCGGGCATCCGCCCCGCCCCACCTACCACCACGAGGTTCCTCATGAGCATGAAGCAGCAGCTCACCGAAGACATGAAGGCCGCCATGAAGGCGGGCGAGAAGCACAAGCTGGGCGTGATCCGCCTGATCAACGCTGCCATCAAGCAGCGCGAAGTCGACGAGCGCATCGAGCTGGACGACACCGCCGTGATCGCCGTGCTCGACAAGATGGTCAAGCAGCGCAAGGACTCGGTCAGCCAGTACGAAGCCGCCAACCGCGAAGACCTCGCCGAGATCGAGCGCGCCGAGATCGTGGTCATCGAAGCCTACCTGCCGGCCAAGATGGGCGAAGCCGAGATCGTGGCCGCCATCCAGGCCGCCATCGCCGAGACCGGCGCCTCCGGCCCGGCCGATATGGGCAAGCTGATGGGCGCCCTGAAGCCCAAGCTCGCTGGCCAGGCCGACATGGGCCTGGTGTCCAAGCTGGTCAAGCAGCAGCTGGCGTAATCCGGCAACGGGGTCGGATCCCTTTCGCAACGCGAAAGGGCTCTGGCCCCATTGATGTACCCGTTTCACCGCACCTTCGTCGGTCGCCTGCTACAACCGCACACATGGTTGAACCCGAGCTCAACGTTCCCGTGTCCCTGCACAAGTATCTCAAGCGCCTGCAGGACAGCTTTCCGATGGCGGTGGCCAAGCGCTTCATCGACGTCGACGTGCTGACCCAGGCAGCCTCCGTCTCGTTCTACGCCCTGCTGTCGATGGCACCGCTGCTGGTGCTGCTGCTGTGGTTGACCGCTTCGCTGTACCCGCCGGCACAGCAGGCGCTGGTCGACCAGATCAGCTCGGTGGCCGGCAGCAGTGCTGCGATCGTGGCCGAGACCGTCCTGAAGAACGCCGACAACCAGCCCGACGTCGGCTCGTTGGCAGGGCTGTGGAGCACGCTGCTGCTGTTCGTGGGCGCCACCGCCGTGTTCGCGCAGCTGCAGAACGCACTGAACCTCATCTTCCGCACCAGCGGCGAGCGCCTGGAGGGCCTCAAGGCCTGGCTGCGCAAGCGCGTGTTCTCGTTCGGCGTGGTGCTGGCCCTGGGCTTCCTGCTGATCCTGTCGATGACTGCCACCACGGTACTGCAGGTGGCCTTCGCGCAACTGCCCTCGATCCTCCCCGCGCTGGGTTACGTCACCAGCCTGCTGCTGTACGCGGTGGGGTTCGCTTTCATGTACCACTACCTGCCCGACCGCCGCGTGGCGTGGCGCCAGGCCTTCATCGGCGGTGCCATCACCTCGGCGTTGTTCGCACTGGGCCGCTACGGCATCGGCGTCTACATCGCCACCGTGGCCCCCGGCAGTGCCTACGGCTCGATGGGTGCGCTGGTGATCTCGCTGGTCTGGATCTACTACGCCACCGTCGTGTTCTTCGTTGGCGCCCTGATGACGGCGGTGATCGATGAGCGCCTGCGCGCGCGCCATCACCTGGCCGCAGCCGGCATCGATCCGGCAACCGCCAGCCAGGTGCCCGACAGGGGGTAAACTAGGCCGACCGCCCCCGGTTCCGTCGCGTGGTCCTGCACCGCGCCCTGCCCTGTTGCCCATGGCCCGTATCCCCGACGCTTTCATCGACGACCTGCTCGCCCGCACCGACATCGTCGAGGTGGTGGGCAGCCGCGTGCCGTTGAAGCGCCAGGGCAAGGAGTACGCCGCGCGCTGCCCGTTCCATGACGAGCGCTCGGCCTCGTTCACGGTCTCGCCCACCAAGCAGTTCTATCACTGCTTCGGCTGCGGCGCGCACGGCACCGCGATCAGCTTCCTGATGAACTACGACCGCCTCGAGTTCCTCGACGCGGTGGATGAGCTGGCCAAGCGTGCCGGCATGGAAGTACCGCGCAACGAAAACCCGCGCAGCCCCCAGCAGCAGGACGACAGCCGCGAGCTGTACTCGGCGCTGGACGCCGCCACCAAGTTCTTCCAGAAGAATCTGGAAGGCAGCCAGAAGGCACGCGCGTATCTGGAAAGCCGTGGCGTGGACGAAGCGAACCGCGCGCGCTTCCAGATCGGCTACGCCCCGGATGGCTACAGCGGCCTGCGCGATGCGCTGGGCAAGGACGAGCGCCGCATGAAGCTGCTCGACCGCGCAGGCCTGTTCTCCAAGAATGATCGCGGCCACGTCTACGACAAGTTCCGCGACCGGGTGATGTTCCCGATCTTCGACCGTCGTGGCCGGGTGATCGCCTTCGGCGGGCGCGTGTTCGAGAAGGACGACGGCCCCAAGTACCTCAACTCGCCCGAAACCGCGCTCTTCCACAAGGGCCGCGAACTGTACGGCCTGTGGCAGGTGCGCCAGGCCAACCAGAAGATCGAGCGGTTGATCGTGGTCGAGGGCTACATGGACGTGGTCTCGCTGTTCCAGTTCGGGGTCACCCAGGCGGTGGCCACGCTGGGTACGGCGACCACGCCGGACCACGCCGAGCTGCTGTTCCGCAACGCACCGGACGTGTTCTTCTGCTTCGACGGCGATGCCGCCGGCCGCCGCGCCGGCTGGAAGGCGCTGGAGTCGGTACTGCCGCGCATGAAGGATGGCCGCCAGGCCTTCTTCCTGTTCCTGCCCGATGGCGAGGATCCGGACACCATCGTGCGCAAGGAAGGCGCCGAGGCCTTCAACGAGCGCCTGAAGCAGGCCACGCCGCTGTCGCAGTTCTTCTTCGATGAACTGACCCGCGAGATCAACCTGGGCACGCTGGACGGCAAGGCGCGCCTGGCCGAACGCGCAAAGCCGATGCTGGCGCAGATTCCCGACGGTGCCTTCGGCGACCTGATGAAGCAGCAGCTGGCGCAGCTGACCGGGCTCGGCGGCAACGCCCCGTCTGTGCGCGCACCGATGCCGCAACGCCAGCCACAGCGGGCGATCCAGCCGGTGGCCAAGCGCAGCCTGGTGCGAGGCGCGATCGCTGTGCTGCTGCAGCAGCCCTCACTGGCGCTGACCCTGGGCGGCCAGCACCACTTCCAGGGCCTTCGCCTGCCCGGTGTGGAACTGCTGCTGGAACTGCTGGGGCTGGTCGAACAGCGCCCGGACATCAGCACCGGCGCCCTGCTGGAACACTTCGACGGCCGCGAGGAACAGGCGTCGCTGCATACGCTGGCCGCTCAGACGCTGCCCGGCACCGAGGCCAGCTGGACCCAGGAACTGCACGATGCTGTGGCGCAGTTGGAGAAACAGCTGCTGGTGCAACGCTTGGAGGAGTTGTTGGCAAAGCAGCGCCAGCAGGGCCTGGATGATACTGACAAGTACGAACTGCGCGAGCTGCTGAAGGCGCGCGCCGGACTGCGCCTGTAGCGGCAGAACGTTTTCACGGAGAGGACCATGCTGCTGCGCCTGACCTGCCTGCTGTTGTTGTCGCTCTGCCCGCCACTGGCGGCCCTGGCCGCAGATGGCCCGCTCAATGAAGTCCGCCCGGGCCTGTATGCCGGTGGCCAACCAAGCGCCGCACAGCTGCAGGCCTTGGCCGCACGGGGCGTACGCACGGTGATCGACCTGCGCCAGCCTGGCGAGGACCGGGGTTTCGATGAAACCCGCGCGGCCGAATCGCTGGGCCTGCGCTATGTGCGCATTCCGGTGGCCGGTGCCGAGGGGCTCGATGCCGCCAACGTGCGCGCCGTACACCAGGCCCTGCGGCAGAGCCAGGGGCCTGTGCTGCTGCACTGTGCGTCCGGCAACCGCGCCGGCGCCGTGCTCGGCCTGGTCAACGCACGCTACGAACATGCCAGCCCCGAACAGGCCCTTCAGCTGGGCCAGCGTGCTGGCCTGACCTCGCTGGAAGCCGCCACCCGCCAACGCCTGGCCACGCCATCCATTTCGCCCTGACTCCACCGCACCAAGGACTCTGCCCACCATGACCCGCTGGTGGTCGCGCCTGCGACCGGACAACTTCACCCTCGCCCTGCTGTGCACCGTCGGTCTGGCCTCCCTGCTGCCGATGAAGGGCGCCGCCGCCATCGTCCTGGACGATGTCACCACGGTCGCCATCGCGGCACTGTTCTTCCTGCATGGCGCGCGCCTGCCGCGCGAGTCGATCATCGGCGGCCTGCTGCACTGGCGGCTGCACCTGACCATCCTGGCCTGCACCTTCCTCCTGTTCCCGCTGCTGGGGCTGATGTTCAAGCCACTGTCGGGCTGGCTGCTGACTCCGGAGCTGTACCTGGGCGTGCTGTTCCTGTGCACCCTGCCGTCCACCGTGCAGTCGTCCATCGCGTTCACCTCGATGGCGCATGGCAACGTGCCCGCAGCGGTGTGCAGTGCTTCGTTGTCGAGCATCCTCGGCGTATTCCTGACCCCGCTGCTGCTGACCGCGCTGGCGGGCACCTCCGGCGGCGTGCACGACCCGCTGCATGCCATCGGCGGCATCATGCTGCAGCTGCTGGTGCCGTTCGTGGCCGGCCACCTGCTGCGGCCGTGGATTGCCGGCTGGGTGGAGAAGCAGCGCGCGCTGCTGCGCTACACCGACCAGGGCACGATCCTGCTGGTGGTGTATTCGGCGTTCGGCGAAGCGGTGACCGAAGGGTTGTGGAGCAAGACACCGCTGCTCTCGTTGCTGGCCGTGGCCGTGGTGGCTGCCGTGCTGCTCGGCATCGCCATGCCGCTGATCACCTTCATCGCCCGCCGGCTGCGCTTCAACCGCGAGGACGAGATCGCCATCGTGTTCTGCGGTTCGAAGAAGAGCCTGGCCACCGGCGTGCCGATTGCCAAGGTCCTGTTCGCCGGCGGCAGCCTCGGCGCCATCGTGCTGCCGGTGATGATCTACCACCAGATCCAGCTGATCGTCTGCGGCGTGATCGCGCAGCGCTACGCGCGACGCAAGCCCTGACCCGATGGGGAGATCATCCACGCATGGCGTGGATCTACTGTAGAGCCGAGCCCACGCTCGGCTGACACCTGTGATCCGGAGTAGATCCACGCCATGCGTGGATGGCTTGCCTGACGCTACGGATCCACCAGCGTCCCGACGCTCAGTTCCGGCATCCATACCCACAGGTCGTATGGCCGTTCCGCCCCTGCAGCAACCCGCGGCCCCGTGGCAACCTGCTCTCGAAGTGGCCGCGCCATGCAACCGCCCGCGCATCCCCACGTCTGACCACGTTGCGCACCCAACCGCACGCTGTAGATATCCAGGTCCCGCAGCTGGGAGGCCATCGGCTGCCTCTGCATTTCCGGCGGCATACCTTCCGGCCGCCTCAGCATGGCGTGGACATTGCCGGTCAGCACCAGCATGCGTGCATTGTCTGGCAACCCTCGATAGAGCCGCCGCAACTCGGCTGCCATGAGGTCATCGCGTACCTGGTTGCCGCCCTTGCTGGCGTTGACGTCATAGCCAACGACGTCGATCACACGTCTCTGCGACTTCAGCACGCGCAGGCTTTCGATCATTGCCAGCATGTCGCGGCTGCGACGGCCGTCATGCTGGTCATCGCGCACGGTCCAGAACGCACGCCCGCGCAGATGCTGGCGTGCCTTCTCCCCGCCATCGGAAGCCAGGTAATCGCGCAGCGTGGGGGTTTCCCCGCGTGGCAGTTCCAGCGCCAGCAGGACCGGCCCGGCGCGGCTGTAATCGTCCACCAGCTGCCGCACCAGCAGCGGCGTCTCGCGGGTTCCATGGAATTCGCCCAGCACCAGCATGCGGTGGTCGGCAGTGTGGTGGCGGATCTGCGCGGCGGTGTCGTCGGCATGCGCGGTCACGACCATGCCCAGCGCCAGAATCAGCGCGGTGGTCCAACGGAAGATCGTATGCATCCCTGCTCGCTCCTTTCCTTTGCGGTCAGGAACAGCAATGGCGACGCCGCTGGAAGAGATCAAGTGTAGAGCCGAGCCCACGCTCGGCTGCTCTTCCAACCACCCCTCAGCCGAGCATGGGCTCGGCTCTACAGGTGGCGCTTTACAACCAGGGCAGGATCCAGTGGTCCACCAGCAGGAACGCGAACAGCGCCATCAGGTAGACGATGGAGTAATAGAACATCTTCATCGAGAACAGCTCATCCGGCGGGTTGAGCATGCGCCAGGCGTACCAGAGGAACACGGCGTTGAGCACGATCGCGCCGCCCAGGTAGAACGCACCACTCATGCCCACCAGGTATGGCAACAGGCAGACCAGCGCCAGCACCACCGAATACACCATGATCTGCTTGCGGGTGTGCACCACGCCGTGGGTCACTGGCAGCATCGGGATCTCCGCCTTGGCGTAGTCCTCGCGGCGGAAGATCGCCAGCGCCCAGAAGTGCGGCGGGGTCCAGATGAAGATGATCAGCACCAGCAGCGACGAATACGCCCAGTCCGACGAACCCTGCATGCCGGTCACCGCGGCCCAGCCCAGCATCGGTGGCATCGCGCCGGCCAGGCCACCGATGACGATGTTCTGCGAGGTCGCACGCTTGAGGTACACGGTGTAGATCACCGCGTAGCCGATCAGCGAGGCGAAGGTCAGCACCGCGGTGATCAGGTTCACCCACAGCACCAGAATGGTCATCGACAGCACGATCAGCACACCGGCAAACACCAGCACCTGCCATGGCTTGACCTTGCCCACCACCAGCGGACGCCACGAGGTGCGCGCCATCTGCGCATCGATGTGCGCGTCCAGCAGCTGGTTGATGGCGGCTGCGGCCGAGGCCGCCAGCCAGATGCCGAGGAAACCGAGCACGCCGGCGCGCACCTGCTCCCAGCTCGGCACGCCCGGAATGGCCAGGACCATGCCGACCAGCGCGGTGAACACAATCAGGGCGACGACCTTGGGCTTGGTCAGGTCCCAGTACTGGCGGTAATTGGAAAACATGGAATCAGTCCGGGGCACGCAGGCGGGCCAGCAGGCTGACCAGCACGAACAACAGGGCAACGGCCACGCCGTTATGGGCCACGGCCACTTCCAGTGGCAGCGCCAGCTTCACGTTGAGGATGCCGAGCGTGACCTGCAGCACCAGCAGCGCGATCAGCGCGCTGGCCCAGCCACGCATGCTCGGCAAGCGGAACAGGCGCACGCCCAGCCACAGCAGGTAGACGGCCACCACCACGGCGAACAGGCGGTGCGCCATCTGGATGGCAATACGCGAGGCACCATCCAGCACGCCCCCCTCGTAGTCCACGCCGATCCCGCGCCACAGGGTGAAGCCTTCGACGAAGTTGTGCTGCGGCCACCACTGGTTGGCACAGCGCGGGAAGTTGTCCAGCGAGGCGCTGCCGCCGCCGCAGGCCAGCGCCGCGTAGTTGGCACTGACCCAGCCGCCCAGTGCGATCTGGGTGACCAGCACCGCCAGGCCGATGCGCAGCAGCCACTTCAGCTTCGGTGCCTCGGCCAGGGTGATCGGCATGTGCGTGGCACGCCAGGCCATCCAGGCCAGCAGCGCGAACATCAGCATGCCGCCCAGCAGATGGCCCATCACCACGATGGGTTTGAGCAGCAGGGTCACCGTCCACATGCCCAGCAGGGCCTGGAAGATCACCACCGCCAGGGTCAGCAGTGCAGCTCGTGCCAGGTCGATGTTGCTCCAGCGCAGCGCGGCGATCAGCAGGATCGCCTCGCCGATCAGGGCCAATGCGCTGGCGGTGCCATGCCAGCCCATCATGTACAACGGTATGCCAGCGGCCACCAGCACGCAGGCGGTCACCACCGCCGTGCTTCCGAATCGCCGCTTGCGCGTGGCCAGCAGCGCCAGGGTCAGGATCTCGATGCCCAGTGCGCCGGCCAGGAAGCGGTGCACCTGTTCACGCCAGGCCTTGTGGGTCTCGAGCGGGCGGATCTCCGCCGCCGGGTGGCCGATGGTCTCTTCCACGTGCTGCGGCCAGGTGGCCTGGCCATAGCAGGTCGGCCAGTCCGGGCAGCTCAGGCCGGCATCGGACAGGCGCACGAAGGCGCCGAACATGATCGTGCTCGCCGTCATGATCATGGCGAACCACGCCAGGCGGTGGAAATTGCGGTGCAGCGCCGGACGCGCGGAAAGGCTCATCAAACGGGACTCACTTCAGTTTCAGCAACGTGGCCATGTCCTTGCGCAGGCCACCCAGGTCGGTGCCCGGGGCATGACGCATGATCACGAAGCCGTTCGGATCGATCACGTAGACCGGCAATCCCGCCGGATCATCGACGCCAGGCAGCGCCGCGCGCAGGGCTGGCGACGGAGCCAACGGCCGCAACGCGGGCAGCGAGGCGATCGACGCCGGTGGCGTTCCCAGCCACAGAATCTCGACATTATCGGCGTTATGGCCGAACAGCTGCCACACCTTGCCCAGTCCCTGCGACAAAGTGACGCACTGCGCGTCGCAGGCGCCGGACGGGGCCACCAGCAGGCGCCAGGTCCGGGCCTCGGGATTCCACGGATAAGGCTGGCCGCTGGCCAGGGTGGGCGCCTGCTGGCGCAGGTCCACCGGCGGCTTCAGCAGCTGGCCGGCATTGCGGTGCCCGGTCGGCCCCCAGCCGGTGAAGCGCAGCACGGCGGCCAGCGCCATCGCCCCGAAGAACACGGCAAACAGCAGCACCAGGGTCCGGCGGCCGGAACCGCGCGCCTGCGGGGACGTAGCAGTGTTCATGTGGGGCATTTTCTCATGGTTGGGTAAACGATGCCGGTAGTGCCGGCCGCTGGCCGGCATCCAGGAATCCGAGTGCGTGCCGGCCAGCGGCCGACACTACCCGGCGATGGGCCGTCTCCTGCGCCGCTCCAGCACCAGCGCCACCACCAGCACGGTCAGGGCCAGGCCGAACCACTGCACGGCGTAGCCCAGGTGGCGTTGCGGCGGCAGCGTGTTCGGCAGCAGGTCCAGGTCGCGTTCGTCGCCGAAGGGCAGCGCCGGGTCCAGCCGCAGGACGCGATCGGGCAATGCCGGCAGGCCAAGCGCCACCGCCAGGCCCTCGGCGGGCAAGCGGCTGGCCAGCCAACGCCCGGCCTCATCGGTAGCGGAGAACGCCGGGCCCAGGGCCAGCCCCGCTGACGGCGGCGGCGCGAGCAGCCCGCGCACGGCCACCGGCGAAGGCGGCGACGGCACCTCCGGAAGCGTGCGATCCGGCGGCAGCGCGCGCCAGCCCAGATCGACCAGCAGCACGCTGCCCTCGTCACTG
Organism: Stenotrophomonas thermophila; assembly: GCF_001499715.1. Classification (NCBI taxonomy): domain Bacteria; kingdom Pseudomonadati; phylum Pseudomonadota; class Gammaproteobacteria; order Lysobacterales; family Lysobacteraceae; genus Stenotrophomonas; species Stenotrophomonas thermophila. The sequence goes on from NZ_CVIW01000024.1 coordinate 31,780, forward strand.
CGGAACGGGCGATAGATCTTCACGCCCGCGCGGCCGTGCCGGGTCTGGTTGTCCAGCAGCACCACGCCGGGCAGGAAGCGGCCATGGTCGGCCACGCCGTGCAAGGCGCCGGGGGCTGCCAGGGCCTGCGCCAGCGGCAGCGCTTGGGCCACAGCGGGGCCCTGCGCATCCAACATTGCCTGTTTGGCATGCATGCGTTGCAGCTGCCACAGCCCCAATGCGGTGAAAGCGGCCATCGCCAGCACGGCCAGCAACCATCCGAGCACGCGCGTGTGCTGGCGCATCATGACAAGTCCGCGCAAACGCGGTCAGATAGGCGCATCCACCCTGCCCTCGAGCCGCGCATGAGTGATTCGCTGAAGACCCTGCTGGTAATCGCGTTTCTGATCGTCATCGTCTGGAATCTGGGCGCCGGCCTGTACTACCTGCTGGTCGACCGCGGCCAGACCAAGCGCACGGTCAACGCGCTGACACGTCGCATCGCGGTGTCGGTGGCATTGATCGTACTGGTGATCGTGAGCATCTACATGGGCTGGATCAAGCCGCACGGCGTCGGCGGCTGAGGCCACCGATGCGTGCGCGGTCAAAGCACGTAGACGAACAGGAACAGCATCAGCCACACCACGTCGACGAAGTGCCAGTACCACGCGGCGGCTTCGAAACCGAAATGGTTGTCGCGGGTGAAGTGTCCCTTGGCCGAACGCAGCCACATCACGATCAGCATGATCGTGCCCAGCAGCACGTGCGCGCCGTGGAAGCCGGTCAACATGAAGAATGTCGACCCGTAGATGCCGGAGCCGAGCGTCAGGTTCAGTTCCTTGTAGGCATGGATGTACTCCTCCGCCTGCAGGGTCAGGAAGCCTAGCCCGAGCACCACGGTCAGGCCCAGCCAGATCAGCAGCTGGCGGCGGTTGCCGGCCTTCAGCGCGTGGTGGGCGATGGTCAGGGTCACGCCGGAGGTCAGCAGGATCAGCGTGTTGATCAGCGGCAGGCCCCAGGCCGGGATGGTCTGGAAGGCACCACCGATCGCCGCCGGGCCGTTGGTCGGCCATCCGGCGGAATAACCCTGCCAGAGCAGCTCGTTGGTCATCACCCCGCGGCCTTCGCCACTGAGCCACGACAGGCCCAGGTTGCGGGTGTAGAACAGCGCGCCGAAGAAGGCGCCGAAGAACATCACCTCGGAGAAGATGAACCAGATCATCCCCATCCGGAACGAGCCATCGACCTGGTGGTTGTAGTTGCCGGCCTGCGATTCGCGCACCACGTCGCTGAACCACCAGAACAGGGTCAACACCAGCATCGCGATGCCGATGTAGAACGTCCAGCGCCCCCAGCTGGCATCGTTGAGCCAGCTGGCCACGCCCACCATGGTCACCATCATCGCGATGGACCCCACGAAGGGCCATTTGCTCTGGGCCGGGACGAAGTACACGTTGGCGTCGGTCGGTGTCTGGGCCATGTCGGTATCCGGGTCAGGGTGCGGCGTGCGCGCCGTCCGAGGTGGCGGCCGGGCCCAGCCGATCGGACAGCGCGTCGTTGCGGTAGAAGGTGTAGGACAAGGTGATCGTCTTGATCTCCGGCGGCAGGTCCGGATCGACGATGAAACGCACCGGCATGTCGCGCTTCTCGCCGGCCTGCAGCGTCTGCGCGGTGAAACAGAAACACTCGGTCTTGCTGAAGAAGCCAGACGCACGCGCCGGCGCCACCGAAGGCACCGCACTGCCGACCACCGCCTGCTGGCTGTCATTGCGGGCGAAGTACAGCGCCTCGTTGAGTTCGCCGGGCACCACGTCCATGGTCAACTGCTCGGGATGGAACGACCAGGGCAGGCGCGAATTGACGCCGCCATCGAATTCCACGCGCACGGTGCGCTTGCCGGCCGCCGCGCCTGCACTGGCTTCGCCACCGGGGCCGCGTTCCAGGCGCACACCGAACACCTTCTCGCAGGCAATGCGGTACAGCGGCACCAGCGAGAAGGTCAGCAGGAACACCGCCACCGCCACACCGATCAGGCGCGGCAGCCCCGCACTGCGAGACGGTGTGCTGGCTGGCGCCTCGCTCATCGGCCGATCACCCCGCTGAGGATGAAGCCGACGTAGACCAGCACCGCGATGGCGCCGACCCACATCGCCGTGCGCCTGGCGCGCTGGCGTTGCTGTTCGATGACTTGGCGTTGGGCTTCGCTCTGGCTTTGGCTTTGGCTTTGGCTTTGGCTTTGGCTTTGGCTTTGGCTTTGGCTTTGGTAGAGCCGACTGTTAGTCGGCTGCACTTCGCGAGTCGACTGACAGTCGACTCTACCGATCGGCAGCGGGCTCTCGTTATGCATGCCCCACCTCAATGCGTGATGTCGTCATGCGCCAGATCCCCCGGGCGGATGGTCGGCGGCGTGGTGAAGGTGTGCGCCGGTGCCGGCGACGGCAGCGTCCACTCCAGCCCGCGTGCACCTTCCCAGCTGCGTGCTTCGGCCTTCTCACCGTTGCGCAGCGACGACAGCAGGATCGCGGCCATCATGAACGGGGTGACGAACATGCCGAACGCACCGATCGAGCTGATCAGGTTCCAGTCGGCAAACGCCACGCTGTAGTCGGGAATGCGGCGCGGCATGCCGGCCAGGCCGAGGAAATGCTGCGGGAAGAACAACAGGTTGACGAATATGATCGACCACCAGAAGTGCACCTTGGCCCACTTCTCGCTGTACATCCGCCCGGTCCACTTCGGCCACCAGTAGTACACCGCGGCGATCAGCGCGAACACCGCACCGGTCACCAGCACGTAGTGGAAGTGGGCGACCACGAAGTAGGTGTCGTGGTACTGGAAGTCGGCGGCGACGATCGCCAGCATCAGGCCGGAGAAGCCACCGATGGTGAACAGGATGACGAAGGCCACCGACCACAGCATCGGTGCCTCGAACGTCAGCGAGCCACGCCACATGGTGCTGACCCAGTTGAACACCTTCACGCCGGTCGGGATCGAGATCAGCATGGTGGCGAACATGAAGTAGATCTCGCCGCCCAGCGGCATGCCCACGGTGAACATGTGGTGGGCCCAGACGATGAACGACAGGAACGCGATCGCGGCGGTGGCGTACACCATCGCCTGGTAGCCGAACAGCGGCTTGCGGCTGAAGGTCGGGATGATCTCGCTGACCACGCCGAAGGCGGGCAGGATCATGATGTAGACCTCGGGATGGCCGAAGAACCAGAAGATGTGCTGGTACATCACCGGGTCACCGCCACCGGCGGCATTGAAGAAGCTGGTGCCGAAGAACTTGTCGGTCAGCAGCATGGTCACCGCACCGGCCAGCACCGGCATCACCGCGATCAGCAGGAAGGCGGTGATCAGCCACGCCCAGCAGAAGATCGGCATCTTCAGCAGGTCGATGCCCGGCGCGCGCATGTTCAGCACAGTGGCGATGATGTTGATCGCACCCATGATCGAACTGATGCCGGCCACGTGGATGGCGAACACGCTGAAGGCCACGTTGTAGCCGCCCTGCAGCGACAGCGGCGGATACAGCGTCCAGCCACCCGCCGGCGCACCACCGGGCAGGAACAGGGTCAGCAGCAGCAGGCTGAAAGCCACCGGCAGCAACCAGAACGACCAGTTGTTCATGCGCGGCAGCGCCATGTCCGGCGCGCCGATCTGCAGCGGGATCATCCAGTTGGCCAGGCCGACGAAGGCCGGCATCACGCCACCGAAGATCATCACCAGCGCATGCACGGTGGTCATCTGGTTGAAGAACTCGGGCTTGACGAACTGCAGGCCCGGCTGCGCCAGCTCGGCGCGGATCACCACGCTCATCGCCGCGCCGATGATGAACATGATGAAGCTGAAACCGAGGTACAGCGTGCCGATGTCCTTGTGGTTGGTCGAGAAGAACCAACGCTCGAAGAAGCTCTGGTGGTGATGGTGATCGTCGTGCCCAACTGCCGAGTGCGCCATTGCAAAACACCTCTCAGAATCGGTTGTCACCACGGCCGCGAGCGGCCGCGGGCTTTACATCACGCGCCGCTGGCCGCGCTGGCAGGCGCGCTGCCCGCTTCGGCAGCAGCAGGCGCAGCCGGTGCCCCCCCCGCCGGTGCAGCCGGTCCGGCAGGTGCCGCAGGCGTGGCAGGCTCGGCGGGCGGCGCCGGCTTGCGCTGCGCCAGCCACTTCCTGAAGTCCTCCTTGGACACCGCCTCGACCACGATCGGCATGAAGCCGTGGTCCTTGCCGCACAGCTCGGCGCACTGGCCGCGGTAGACACCGGGCTGCTCGATGCGGGTCCAGGCTTCGTTGATGAAGCCGGGGATGGCGTCCTGCTTCCAGCCCAGCGCCGGCACCCACCAGGCGTGGATCACGTCGTCGGAGGTGATGACGAAACGCACCTTGGTATCGACCGGCAACACCAGGCGGTTGTCGACATCCAGCAGGTAGTGCGGATGGCTTTCGCGGGTCGGCACGATGCCGCTCTGCCGCACGCGGTCGGACTCGCGGTCCAGGCGGCTGGTGAAGGTGACGTTCTCGCCGAGGTATTCGTATTTCCACATCCACTGGTAGCCGGTGACCTTCACCGTCATCTCGGCATCGCGGGTGTCGTACATCTTGATCAGGTTGGCGGTGGCCGGCCAGGCCATCACGATCAGGATGATCACCGGGATCACCGTCCAGATTACTTCGGCCTTGGTGTTGTGGCTGAAGGTGGCGGCGACCGCGCCCTTGGATTTGCGGAACTTGAAGATGGCATAGGCCATCGCGCCGAACACGATGACGCCGATCACCGTGCAGATGATCAACGAGAGATTGTTCGATTCCCAGGCCAGGCGCGAGGTCTGGGTCACCCCCTTGCCCATGTTCAGCTGCCACGGCTTCGGATCGGCCGCCTGGGCCCAGGCCAACGCCGGCATCAGTCCCCCGGTCGCCAGCACTGCGGCAACCGCGTTCACGCACTTCGTGCCCCACCTGCTGCTTTGCTTCATTGCCTAGACCCTTAGCGTCGTCGGTTGCCGCCATCGCTGGCGGCGAGCAAGCTTTCAAGTGTCTCTGCAAGCGTCTGACGTTCGGCCGGCGCGAGGAAACTCCCCACCTCCACCTGCCGGCCGCTGGACGCCAGCCGGACCCTCTCATCGTCGGTGAGCAGGCGCACCCAATGGGGGTGGGCCCGGAACACCGGCGATCCACCGGGTACGGGGATGACCTCCACGTACGCCGGCACTACCCGGATCTCCTCCTGCCGTTCACCGCTGCGCCACAAGGCACGCAGCGCCGCCGCCAGCACCAGGCTGTACAGCAGCGCGAACAGGGGGGCGAACGCATTGCCGGCCAACCACCCGAGGGCGGACACCAGCCACATCGCACCCGACAACACGGTGAACAACAGGACGAACTGCCGGGCATCGAGCGCCCGTGGGGGACGCAGCCGCAGCTGCGTACCTGACCCATCCGGAGCTGGAAGCACCTCGATCATGTCGCAACCGCGTTCCTGCCGCGGGAAACGTCCCGATGGTAGCCCCGCCCTCTCGCCGGTAGCAAGGGTGCATTCACACATTTTCCGATGCTGCAACACAGCATGAGGTCGGCGGCACGGATGACGAATTCAGCACAAATATTGCCGAGCTTGCTGAACACGCTGAATGCACCGCAGCTAGGGACTATCAGCGCGTCATGAAGGTGTCTCCGCGGCACTTCCGATGAGCTCAAAAATGATTAAAATCGCCAAGTTTTCCATTGGCCGGACCGGCATGAACGCACCTTCCTCCTCCCCTGCCGCCCACGACGCTCCGCGTCCCGGCGCGCTGCTGTCGCCGGAACTGCCGGCGCCCCCCAACCCGTTCCGCCAGGCCATCACCGATGCCTGGTTGAAGGACGAGGCGAGCCACGTGCGTGAACTGCTGGCGCAGGCCCGCCTGCCCGCCGAGGAACAGGCCAGGGTGCAGGCGCTGGCCGCCGACCTGGTCGGCCGCGTGCGCGTGCGTGCCAAGGACCAGGGCGCCATCGAAGCCTTCATGCGCCAGTACGACCTGGGCAGCGAGGAAGGCGTGCTGCTGATGTGCGTGGCCGAGGCACTGCTGCGCATTCCGGACCAGGACACCGCCGACAAGCTGATCCGCGACAAGCTGGCCGATGCCGACTGGGAAAAGCACCTGGGCGGCAGCGACTCGGTGCTGGTCAACGCCTCCACCTGGGGCCTGATGCTGACCGGCAAGCTGGTGCAGATGAACGACGCCACCCGCGCCGATGCCCCCAGCGCGTTCAAGCGCCTGGTCGGCCGCGTCGGTGAGCCGGTGGTGCGTCTGGCCGTGCGCCAGGCGATGAAGATCATGGGCCACCAGTTCGTCATGGGCCGCACCATCAGCGAAGCGCTGTCGCGCTCGCACAAGGGCGACAACGCGAGCTACCGCTATTCTTTCGACATGCTGGGCGAAGGCGCGCTGACCATGAAGGACGCGCTGCGCTACCTGGAAGACTACCGTCGTGCGATCCACGCCATCGGTGGCGATCACAAGGCACGCGGCGGCCGACCGGACGGCGACGTCAACAACGCCCCGGGCATTTCGATCAAGCTGTCGGCACTGTACCCGCGCTACGAGCACGCCAAGCGCGAGCGCGTGCTGAAGGACCTGGTGCCGGGCGTGCTGGAACTGGCACAGCTGGCCAAGAGCTACGGTATCGGCTGCACCGTCGACGCCGAAGAGTCCGACCGCCTGGAACTGTCGCTGGACATCATCGAGCAGGTGTTCTCCGACGCCTCGCTGTCCGGCTGGGATGGCTTCGGCGTGGTCGTGCAGGCCTACCAGAAGCGCACGCCGTACACGATCGACCACTTGGCCGACATGGCGCGCCGCGCCGGTCGCCGCCTGCAGGTGCGCCTGGTCAAGGGCGCCTACTGGGATGCCGAGATCAAGCGCGCGCAGATCGAAGGCTATCCGGGCTACCCGGTGTTCACCCGCAAGCAGAACACCGACGTGTCCTACCTGGCCTGCGCCAAGCGGCTGTTCACCCATGCCGACGCGATCTACCCGATGTTCGCCACGCACAACGCGCACACCATCGCCGCGGTGCGCAGCATCGCCAACGGCGGCGTGTACGAGCACCAGAAGCTGCACGGCATGGGCGATGACCTGTACGCCGAAGTGGTGCCGGCCGACCGCCTGGGCCTGCCGTGCCGCGTATATGCGCCGGTCGGTTCGCATGAAGACCTGCTGCCGTACCTGGTGCGCCGCCTGCTGGAAAACGGCGCCAACTCCAGCTTCGTCAACCGCATCACCGACGAGCGCGTGCCGATCGCCGACCTGATCCGCGATCCGGTCGAGATGGTCGCCTCGTTCGAATCGATTCCGCATCCCAAGATCCCGCTGCCGGTTGACCTGCTGCGCAGCCAGAACCACGACAGGAAGAACTCCATGGGCGCCAACCTCGCCAACGACAACGAACTGCGCGCCCTGGCCGAGCAGATCAACGCGGCCGTCAAGCCGTGGCAGGCCGCTCCACTGGTACCGGGTGCCAACCCGGCCGGCGCCGCGCTGCCGGTGACCAACCCGGCCGACACCCGCGAAGTGGTCGGCCAGTGGCTGGCCGCCGATGCCGCCACCGTGCAGAAGGCCCTGGCCAACGCCGTGGCCGCACAGCCGGCCTGGAACCGCACCCCGGCCGCCAGCCGCGCCGCCATCCTCGAACACGCCGCCGACCAGCTGGAAGCGCGCATGCCGGAGTTCATGGCGCTGTGCGTGAAGGAAGCCGGCAAGAGCCTGCCCGACAGCATCGCCGAAGTGCGCGAAGCCGTGGATTTCCTGCGCTACTACGCCAAGCAGGCGCGCGAGCAGTTCAGCCACGCCGAGAAGCTGCCGAGCCCGACCGGTGAATCCAACGAGCTGCAGCTGCACGGCCGCGGCGTGTTCGTCTGCATCAGCCCGTGGAACTTCCCGCTGGCGATCTTCCTGGGCCAGGTGGCCGCTGCACTGGCCGCCGGCAACAGCGTCATCGCCAAGCCGGCCGAGCAGACCAACCTGATCGGCTACTACGCGGTGAAGCTGCTGCACGACGCCGGCGTGCCGGCCGAGGTGGTGCAGTTCCTGCCGGGCGACGGTGCCACCGTCGGTGCCGCGCTGACCGCCGACCCGCGCGTGGCCGGCGTGGCCTTCACCGGCTCCACCGACACCGCCCGTGCGATCAACCGCGCGATGGCCGCGCGTGACGCCGCCATCGGTGTGCTGATTGCCGAGACCGGCGGCCAGAACGCCTTCATCGCCGATTCGTCGGCGCTGCCGGAACAGCTGGTCAAGGACGCGATCGGTTCGGCCTTCACCTCCGCCGGCCAGCGCTGCTCGGCCGCGCGCGTGCTGTTCGTGCAGGACGACATCGCCGACAAGGTGATGACCATGCTGGCCGGTGCGATGAAGGAACTGAAGGTCGGCAACCCCGGCCTGCTGTCCACCGACGTCGGCCCGGTGATCGACGCAGATGCGCTGAAGATCCTGCAGGACCACGCTGAGCGCATGGACCGCGAAGCGCGCCTGATCGCCGCCGCCGAGCTGTCCGCCGAAACCGCCAACGGCACCTTCTTCGCACCGCGCGCGTATGAACTGAAGGACCTGGGCCAGCTGCAGAAGGAAGTCTTCGGTCCGGTCCTGCACGTGATCCGCTGGAAGGGCGACCAGCTCGACGCGGTGATCGACCAGATCAACGCTACCGGCTACGGCCTGACCCTGGGCGTGCATTCGCGCATCGACGAAACCGTTGACCGCATCAGCAACGGCGTCCACGTCGGCAACGTGTACGTCAACCGCAACCAGATCGGTGCAGTGGTCGGCGTGCAGCCGTTCGGCGGCCAGGGCCTGTCCGGCACCGGCCCGAAGGCCGGCGGCCCGCACTACCTGCTGCGCTTTGCCACCGAAAAGACGGTGACGGTGAACACCACCGCCGCCGGCGGTAACGCCTCGCTGCTGACCCTGGGCGACTGATCGCCCGGTTGATGCAGTGAACGAAAAACCCCGCGAAAGCGGGGTTTTTTATGCCTTGCTTCCTGTAGAGCCGGGCCCACGCTCGGTTTTTCCGGCTGTAGCGCCGAGCCCACGCTCGGCTTTTCCGGCTGTAGCGCCGAGCCCATGCTCGGCTTTTCCGGCTGTAGAGCCGAGCCAATGCTCGGCTTTTCTGGCGCAGCCGAGCGTGGGCTCGGCTCTACAGAGGCAAGGCGACACTGAACCGATTGTCCGCCCGCTTCGCCAGCTCGCCCTGCACGCGCGCGATGCGCGCTTCCAGATCGCCCTCCAGCAGCACGTGTTCGACGCCCCGCGCCTGCAGCTCGCGCACGTACCACGCATGCTGCTGCGCCCGGAAGGCTTCGCCCACCCGAGTGCCGTCCTGGTCGAACGGGATATCTGGCGCACACAGGAACAGCAGGTCATACGGCCGCAATGCAGCCTGCCGCAGTGCCTCCGGCGCCGTACCAGACATCCAGCCGCTGTAGCCCAGCGTCACCAGCGGCGTGGTATCGCAGAACAGCCAGCGATGCGCCCGCCGCGCAACCTTGTCTTCATGCTGCGGCTGGGCCATTGCGATGCGAAGCAGATCCTCGGGCTGCAGTTTGCCGCCCTGCTGCTCCCACAGCGTGCGGCCGAACTCCGGCACCCAGGCGGTGTGCAGGCGCTCGGCCATCACCCGCGCCAGCGTGGTCTTGCCACTGGACTCGCCACCAATGAAGGCCACGCGCTGCACGTATCCGGCGTACACCTCCGGTGCGAGACCATGGCGGTGCGCGTGCGGATCGGCGCGCAGCTGGGTGCCGCACGCCTGCCCGACGTCCAATGCGCGTTCGAGCCGCTCATGGCGTACCGGCGCACCGAAGTGCGTGGCCAGCGCCTGCGCGAAGCCGTCACCGTAGTCCTCGCCGGTGAATACGGCCTGCACCGGGCCACCGAACAGGTGCTGGCACAGCCAGGCGGTGAACATGCGCTGCACTTGCTCGCTGTCGCTGTCGTGCGGCAACGCGCGTGGCGGCACGCCATGTTCGGCACACAGGGCTGCCAGCCGCGCATCATCCAGCACCGCTACCGTTGCCCGGGGGAAGCGCGCACGCAACCAGCGTTCGCGGCGAGCAGCGCTGTAGCCGGCAAAGCCCGGCTGCGACCAGCCGATCACCAGCAGCTGCTGGCAGCGCGTGGCGGCGAAGTCGATCAGTCGTTCATGGCCGAGATGCATCGGGCAGAACTTGCCCACCACCAGGCCGCGTGCAACGCGCTCAGGCAGCGGCATTGGCCGCCCTGGCCTCGTCCCGCATCAGGTGCCGCCAATGGCGCAGTGCCACCAGCGCGTTGATCCAGAAACCCACGTACAGGATCGAGGTCAGATGCAGGCCACGGCTGTAGTACAGCGGCACCGCCACGGTGTTCACCAGCAGCCACACCCACCACGATTCCAGCTTGCGCCGCATCATCAGGATCTGCGCGATCACACTCAGCACCAGCACCGCCGAATCGATGTATGGCGCGTAGGCATTGGTCAAGCGGGTCAGCATCCAGCCGTAGCCGAACGTGGCCACCACCGCCAGCGGCGCCAGCCAGGCCCAGGCACGCGGTCGCAGGGAAGTGATCGGCAACGGCGCACCATGATCGCCGCGCAGCCACTGCCACCAGCCCAGCACGCTGATCGCGATGAAGAAGAACTGCAGCACCATGTCCGCGTACAGGTGCGAGCGTTCGAACACGGCAGCAAACAATGCACAGCCGACGATGCCCAGCCACCAGGTGTGCACGTTGTTGCGGCCGGCCAACAGGATCGAGCCGGCGACGGCGATGTTGGCGGCCAGCTCCAGCTGGAAGTTCGGGTCGGACAGGTTCATCGCGCCATTGTCGCGTAGATCCGCGCCCTGCGTCGTCGGTCCAATAGATCCACAGCACGCGTGGATGGAATCAAGGCCGCGCGCGCACCAACAACCGCTGTCTCTCCCCGCTTCCCCAACGTCCTGGCTGCAGGCCGGCTGAAGAGAGCAACGGCGCAAGCCAGTCAGGCGGAACGATGTCCCAGATCACGCCATCGAACGGATGCGGCCATGGGGTTCCCTGAGGATTCGGCGAATGCAGGAACAACGCACTCTGAGCGGTATCCGGCGCCAGCGTCACCCAACACTGCACATGCTCCCGCTCGCTCGACGCAACCCGTTCAAGCAGCCGCAGGAGCCCTGCGGCAACGGCGAAGCGATCACTGATATGGCGATTGCCGCGCCCCATCCAGTCAAGATGCGTGTGCCAGTAGTCGAACCATTCCGACTCCAGCACGCGATCCAGAGTCGCGTTCGCCTTGGCCTCTTCCCGAGCCCAGTATCGGATCATCCGCTTCTGGTAGCGACGATCAACCATTTTGTATTCGCCTGCACTGCGTAAATCCCGGCAAGGTGGCAGGCAACCCCAATAAAGTCACGAGCCGGAAGCGTCATCCATGCATAAAAAAAGGCCCCGCCTGCGCGGGGCCTCCTTCGTACTGCTTCAGGCAATCGCCCGAATCAGAACTTGTACTGCATCGACGCCGCCAGCACGTCGCCGCTGACCTTGTACTTGCCGGTCACGGTGTTGGCAGTGGCCGAGGTCGAGGTGATGTTCGGATCCTTGGTGAACAGGTGGGTGTAGCCCACGCTGTATTCCATCTTGTCCGAAGCGGCGTAGGTCAGGCCCAGCGACAGCCACTTGCGGGTGGTGTCCGGCACGCGCACGTCGCGGTGGGCGTCGGTGGTCGGAGTCTGGTCGTAGGCCAGGCCGCCACGCAGGGTCAGCTTGTCGTTCACGCGGAAATCGGTACCGATCGACGCGAAGGTGGTGTCGCGGTAGTGGAACGGCAGCACGCTGTCCGGCTGGTTGGAGTCATAGTCGACGGTGACCTGGTCGAACTTGCTCCACGCCGTGCGCGTGACCTCGGCCATGATCTGCCACTGGTCGTTCACGCGATGGGTGAAGCCCATGGTGGCGCTGGCCGGCAGGGTGATGGTGGCGCGGCCGTTGCTGTCGATGAAGGTACCCGGGGCGGCAGTGGCCAGGAAGGCGGCAGCGTTCTGCGGGATGGTGAAGTCGGCCTTGCCGTCGGTGATCTTGTGCTCGACCTTCGAGCGGTAGCTGAAGGCGATGTTGGTGCCTTCCACCGGGGTGACCGTCATGCCCAGGGTGTAGCCGACCGACACTTCGTCGCCCTTGATGCGCAGGTAGCCATCGGCGGTGCCCGGGGCGAAGCCCTGTTGGGCCATGGCCACGGCAGCCTGGCGCGAGGCAGCAGCGGCCTGCGCAGCGGTGCCGCCGGCAGCCAGGACGCGCGCCGCAGCCGTGCGCTGGGCGCTGGCGTTGATCGCGGTGCCGGTGTCGACAGCGCTGGTCAGGTCGACGTTCAGGCGCTCAGCGAACACCGAAGCACCGAACGACAGGTACGGGTTGACGTCATAGGAGAACGCCACGCCCAGGTCGATCGCCTGCAGCTCGGTCTTGACGCCATTGTAGCGGCCGACCCAGTCGCGGTCGTATTCGGTCTTGAAGCCGAACGGCACGGTCAGCGACGCACCGAAGTGCATGTTGTCGTTCTCGCCGAACGGCACGTGGAAGTACGCGGCCGGAACCGGGGCGATCATGCCGGCGTCGCCGCCGTTGCCACCGGAAATCGGCGCGCCGTTGCCGTACTGGCCCTGGCCGCGGAACTTGGCGCCGAAGCTGATGGCGCTGACGTCGCCCTGGACCAGGGTGCCGTCGAGCAGGCGCATGGAGGCCGGGTTGGTGGCGATGACCGAGGCGTCACCTTCGGTCGAGGTGGAGCCGGCGAACGCGCGGCCCAGGCCCTTGGCGCTGTTTTCCTTCAGCTGGAAGGCGGCAGCATTGGCATCGGCGGCGGCCAGCGCACCGGCAACGCCGACGGCCAGCAGGGTCAGTCGGGCAATGGTGGAAGCGGTTTGCATCGTAGTTCTCTCTCTCCGGTAAGCGGTGATGGTGCTCTGAGTGCGCCTGCGCCCGCCAGGTCCTGGGACCCATCGGAGCGCGCCGGATTCCCCTCCCGACATACGACGCCGTATGCGAGTATTACCCAGAGCCGTTAATGAAACAATAACGGTGCGGTCGGTTTTCCCGTCTCGAAAGCTGAACAGGACAATCCCCGCCGCAAGCGCCCGCACGCTAGGCTAGTGCCATGTTCGTCTCCCTCCCGTCCCGCAAGAAGGCGGCCCTGCGCTGGGCCACGCCCGTGCTGTTTGCGGCACTGTGGTTGGCGTTCCTGTGGTCGATCTCGCGGCCGGACGATGCCCGCGGCAGCCTCTGGCTGGACTGGGGCGCCCTGTCCACCGGCCTGACCCACCCGCTGGACTGGTGGGCGACCCTGCAGGACGGCAGCGTGCTGCGCCTGTTCACCGCGCTGTTCCTGCACGCCGACTGGTCACACCTGCTGGGCAACCTGGTGTTCCTGCTGATCTTCGGCCTGCCCGCCGAGCGGGTGCTGGGGCCGTGGCGGCTGCTGCTGCTCTTCCTGGTCGGCGGCGCAGTGTCGAACCTGGTGGCGATCTACACCATGGGCAGCCCGGACCAGATCATCATCGGCGCCAGTGGCGCGGTGTCGGCCCTGATCGGTGCGTATCTGGCCCTGTTCCCTGGCGCGCGGCTGGGCGTGGTGATCCCGCTCGGCCTGTTCCTGGAGTTCGTGCGCGCGCCGGCCTATCTGTTGATCGGCGTCTGGGCGGCACTGCAGGTGGTGTTCGCCCACATCGGCCCCAGCTTCGGCATGGTGGCCTGGTGGGCGCACATCGGCGGCTTCGTGTTCGGCGTGGTGTACGGGGTCTACGTGCGGGCGGCCATCGCCCGCCGACTGCGCAAGCGCCACGGCTTCTGACCGCCCGGGTAGTGCCGGCCGCTGGCCGGCATTTGTTTTCTTCTTCCGCCCTTGAGCCGACGCCGGGCATGGCCCGGCGCTACCTCACGGCTTCGCTGGGGCCGGTGCGGGCTTTGCTTCCGGCTTTGCTTCCGGCTTAGGTTCGACCTTCGCTTCCGGCTTCGCCGCAGCGGCCTTCGCGGCCTTGGCCGCATCCGCCTTCTCGGCCTCGGCCTTCAACCGTGCGGCCACCGAACCGGGGTTCTTGAGCTCAGCCAGCGCGTCGTTGATCGGGCCATCGCCCGGCAGCACCGCACCGGCGAGGTAGCCCTCGGTGCCTTCGTCGTCGCCGCGCAGATGGCCTGGCAGGGTGGCTTCGCTGTAATCGCTCAGGCTGGCCGGCAGGGCATCCTCCGCCGACGTAGCGGCGGGCTTCAACTCAACATCCGGCACGATGCCGGTGGCCTGGATCGACTTGCCGCTGGGCGTGTAATAGCGCGCGGTGGTCAGCTTCACCGAATCGCCGTTGTCCAGCGGCAGCACGGTCTGCACCGAGCCCTTGCCAAAGGTGCGGCTGCCAACCACGCGGGCGCGCTTGTTGTCGCGCAGCGCGCCGGCGAGCACTTCCGAGGCACTGGCCGAACCGGCATCGGCCAGTACCACCACCGGTGCACCCTTCAGCAGGTCGCCTGGGGTCGCGTCGAATCGGGCATCGCTGATGCTGATGCGGCCACGGGTGCTGACGATGTTGCCCTTGTCGAGCAGATCGTCGGCTACCTGCACGGCGGCCGTCAGCAGGCCACCCGGATTGCTGCGCAGATCCAGCACCAGGCCCTTGAGCTGGCCACCGGACTGCTTCTGCAGCTGCTGCACGTGCTTCTGAAAGTCCGAGCCGGTATCGGCCTGGAAGGTGCTCAGGCGGATGTAGCCATACCCGGGTTCCAGCAGGCGGCTGCGCACGCTGGTCACGCGGATGGTCTGGCGGGTGAGGCTGACATCGAACGGCTTCGGCTTGCCTTCGCGCACGATGGTCAGCACCACCTTGCTGCCGGCTGGGCCGCGCAGCGGTTCACTCGCATCGATGGCGCTGATCGGCTTGCCGTCGATGGCGATGATCAAATCGCCGGCAAGGATGCCGGCCTTGGCTGCCGGCGTGTCGTCGATCGGCGCGATCACCTTCATGCTGGCGTTGTCCGGCTGCTGCTGCAGCTCCACGCCGATGCCCTCGTAGGCACCGTTGGCCTGCTCGTCGAAAGCCTGCGCGTCTTCCTTGTTGAAGTAGGTGCTGTGCGGATCAAGGTCGAGCAGCAGGCCACGCACGGCTGACTGCATCAGCTTCTTGTCATCGACCGGGTCGACATAGGCGGCGCGCACCGCGTTGTACACGGCCACGAACCGGCGGATGTCCTCCAGCGGCACCTTCGAGGTCACCGCCTCTTCGCTGTTCGCTGCCTGCCCGCTGGTTTCCTGGCTTGGGGCGGGCGCGGTCTGCTGCGCCCAGGACAGCGCTGGCAACAGGGCCAGCAAGAGGGTGGCGGTACGGGCTGCGCGCATGGATCACTCCTGTCGACGGTGGCATGGTGCCCAAGGCACATGCGCCGATTATGCGCGAAGCACAGCTAAATTCCCGTTGAATCCGGCCCGTGCGTAACGAGCCGGATTCAGCGCCGCTGCAGCCAGCTATCCGGGTTGACCGGCTGCCCGCCACGACGCAGCTCGAAGTACAGCGCGGTGACACCCTGGCCGCCGGAATTGCCGACCTTGGCCACTGCATCACCGCGGCTGACCCGCGCGCCAGCATCCTTCAGCAGGGTGTCGTTGTGCGCGTACAGGCTCATGTAGCCGTTGCCGTGGTCGACGATCAGGATCATGCCGTAGCCGGTCATCCAGTCGGAGAACACCACGGTGCCATCGGCCACGGCGGTGACCGTGCTGCCAGCCGGTGCGCCGATCAGCACGCCACTGCTGGTGCGGCCATCGGGCAGCTTGCCGCCATACCGGGCCAGCAGGTTGCCGGACAAAGGCCAGCCCAGGCCGCCCACCTTCGGCGCCGGTGCCGATGCGACCGCAGGCGGTACCTTGGTCGGTGGCGGTGGCGGCCGGCCCTGTGCGGCGGCCTGGCGTGCAGCACGTTCGGCGGCGGCCTTCTCCACTGCCGCACGGCGTGCAGCCGCGCGGCGCTCGGCCTCGGCACGGGCAGCGGCCGCTCGCAGGTTGGCCAGCAATGTTTCCAGCGCCTTGGCGTCCTGGCCCAGCGCCTGTTCCTTCTCGCGCTGGTCCTTGAAGCGTTCGTCCAGCGAGGCCACGGTCTTGGCGCGATCGCGACGGTCGGCTTCCAGCGCGGCTGCCTGCCGCTTCTGGTCCTGCTGTGCACCCTGCAGCTTCTGCTTGCGCTCGGCGATCTGCGCCTGCAGCGCTTCCAGCTCTTTCAGGTCGGCTGTCAGCGTGGTGATGCGCTGCGCACGCTCGCGCTGCAGGTAGCGATGGTAGGCCAGGGCACGATTCGCATCGGCCACGGTATCCTGCGACAGCAGTAGTTTCAGCGGTGCGTGGTTGCCCAGCTGATAGGCAGCACGCAGCAGCCCGGCCAGTTCGCGGTGCTGCTGGGCGAGGTTGCCCTGCAGGGTACTGCGGCGCTGCTCGGCTTCGGCCAGGGCCTGGGCCTGCTCGCGCAGCGCGGCTTCGGTCTGCGCGAGCGCTCGGCCGGTGCGTGCCACCTTCTCGTCGGCCTCGCGCAGCTGCTGCGACGCCTGCCCGCGCTGGCCCTCGATCTGCCGTCGCTCCTGCGCCACGCCCTTCAGCTCACTGCGCAGTTTCTGCAGCTTGCGCTCGGTCTCGCGGGTGGTCTGTGCGGCACCTGGCAGCGGCAAGGCCAGCGCCAGGGCCAGCCCCAGCAGCAGGCAGCGCCCGCCGCGGGCAGCGGCGATGTGATGTCGGCGTGATGGGAAGGCATTGTCGCGCAAGGGCTTTCCAGTGACTTCAGGCAGTTGCGGGGGCTACCGGGGAATGGTGACATCTCCGCACGCGGCCTGCCAGCCGCACATCCATCGAGGTCGCCATGAAAACTGTTTCCATTCCGCTGCTGTTGGGCGTGCTGCTGGCCACCGGGCCGGTCTGTGCGCAGGAGAACATCAGCAAGGTCAACGGCAGCATCAGCGCCGAACCCGGCCAGCGATACGGCAAGCTGGACACCGTCAACGGTGGCATCCGCGTCGGCGAAGGCGTCGAGACCGGCAGCATCGACACCGTCAACGGCGGGGTCAAGGTCGCCGACGGCGCGCGCACCGGCAAGATCGAAACGGTCAACGGCGGCGTACGCCTGGGCCGCGAAGTGATCGCCAGCGGCGGCGTCAGCACCGTCAACGGCAGCATCTTCACCGATCGCGGCAGCCAGGTCGAAGGCGGTGTCGAGACCGTCAATGGTGGCATCGGCCTGGTCGAAAGCCGCGTCGGCAAGGATGTGGAGACCGTCAACGGTGACATCACCGTCGGTATCGGTTCGCAGGTCAACGGCGGCGTGCATGTGCGCAAGCCGAACTTCAGTGTCTCGCTGACCGCCAGCCGCAAGCCGCGTGTGATCATCGGCCCGAATGCCGTGGTCAAGGGTCCACTGCAGTTCGAACGCGAGGTGGTGCTGTACGTGCATCGCACTGCGCGCATCGGCCCGGTCACCGGCGCCGAGCCGATCCCGTTCGACACCGAAACCGCTCCGGCGGACTGAGCGCACCGCGCCTTCGGGTTCGGTGATACTCGCTGACACCGGTCGTGCACGACGCGCGGCCGCCCTTTGTTACCCAGGAATCGACGATGCCCCGCAAACTCCTCCTGTGCCTGGCCGCTGCGGCCGCGCTCAGTGCCTGCAAAGGCGAAGACACTCCGGCGCCCGCGCCGGCCACCGACACCGCAGCTGCCAAGCCGGCCGCGCATGCGTTCTCCCCGGAGATCAATGCCGGCGACTTCGCCGAGATGGTCAAGACCCTGGCTTCGGATGAGTTCGAAGGCCGCGCGCCGGGCAGCAAGGGCGAAGAACTGACGGTCAACTACATCCGCGACCAGATGCAGCGCATCGGCCTGCAGCCCGGCAACGGCGACAGCTGGTTCCAGGATGTACCGATGACCGAGACCACGGCCGATGAATCGACCGTGCTGAAGATCACCCAGGGTGGCAAGACCACCGAACTGAAGTTCGGCACCGACATGGTGGTCGGCACCCGTACCGGCCAGGCCGAGGTGAAGGTCGATGCCAGCGACCTGGTGTTCGTCGGCTATGGCGTCGATGCGCCGGAGCAGAAGTGGAACGACTACGCCGGCCAGGACTGGAAGGGCAAGACCGTCGTGATGTTCGTCAACGATCCGGGCTTCCATGTCGACGACGAGAAGCTGTTCGACGGCAAGCGCATGACCTACTACGGCCGCTGGACGTACAAGTTCGAGGAGGCTGCCCGCAAGGGGGCCGCTGCCGCGCTGATCGTGCACGACACCGCCGGCGCGTCCTACGGCTGGGACGTGGTGAAGAATTCCTGGGCTGGCCCGCAGTACGACCTGCCGGCCAAGGATGACCCGGAAGCCCGTATTCCGGTGCAGGGCTGGCTGAGTGCCGACGCGGCCAAGGCGCTGTTTGCTGGAGCCGGCCTGGACCTGGCGCAGGCCTACAAGGATGCCAGCAAGCGCGGTTTCAAGCCGGTGCCGCTGAAGGCCACCGCTGCGGTCGACCTGAAGAGCCAGATCGCACAGAAGCAGTCGCGCAACGTGGTGGGTGTGTTGCCGGGTGGCAAGCGCGCTGACGAGGCGGTGCTGTACATGGCGCACTGGGATCACCTGGGCAAGCATGAGGGCGAGACCGGCGACAACATCTACAACGGCGCCGTCGATAATGCGACCGGCGTCGCCGGTATTCTAGAAGTGGCCGAAGCCATGGCGCACCAGGATCCGAAGCCGGAGCGCTCGGTGGTGTTCTTGGCGGTGACCCTGGAAGAATCCGGCCTGCTGGGTTCGAAGTACTACGTTGCCCATCCGACTTTCCCGCTGGACAAGATTGCTGGCGTGATCAACATCGACGCGATGTCAGTGGCCGGCCGTGCCAAGGACGTGACCGTCACCGGCTTCGGCAGTTCGGAGCTGGAGGACATCCTCAAGCCGCTGGCCGCTGCCCAGGACCGCACGCTACATGGTGAGACGTCGGTGCAGAGCGGCTTCTACTTCCGCTCGGACCACTTCAACTTCGCCAAGGCCGGCGTGCCGGCCCTGTACGCCGATGGCGGCGAGGACCTGCGCGAGGGCGGCGTTGACGCTGGCCGCAAGGCCGCAGCCGACTACGGCGCCAGCCGTTACCACGGCCCGAAGGACGAGTTCGACGCGTCCACCTGGAAGCTGGACGGTACCGTCGAAGACCTTCAATTGATGTACGGCGTGGGCAAGGAACTGGCCGGTGGCGATCGTTGGCCGAACTGGTACGAAGGCAACCCATTCAAGGCTGCCCGCGACGCGATGATGAAGAACAAGGCTGCGGCCGCTGCAAAGTAGGGTCGAGCCATGCTCGACTGAACATCGTTGAGGTCAAAGCGGCGCCCCGTGGGGCGCCGCTTTTTTTGTGCGCTCTGCCATTGGTGGGTGCCAACCTTGGTTGGCACCGCCTTCCGCGGGGACCATCTCGCCCACGCATGGCATGAATCTACCGGGCGATGTAACGCCATCGGGTTGCCGGCCAGCGGCCGGCACTACCGGCGTTTGCTACGCACAAAGAAAAACCCCGCTGCGTAAGCAGCGGGGTTTTGGGTGTAAACCCTGGCGATGACCTACTCTCGCATGGCTTGAGCCACACTACCATCGGCGCAGCTGCGTTTCACTTCCGAGTTCGGGATGGGATCGGGTGGTGCCACAGCGCTAATTTCACCAGGGAGACGGTTGCAGCAGCGCTTGCAGCGCCAGCTTCGCGATCTTGCCCTT
>NZ_CVIW01000025.1:0-48979 GCF_001499715.1 Stenotrophomonas thermophila
CGACTGTTACCGCCAAAAGTCGAGCATGGCTCGACGCTACAAACTAGAAATCGAACAACTCAGACAGGAAGTTGTCCTTCTTCTTTTTCTTGTAGCCGTGCCCCCGGTTGTCCTCGTAGCGCTGGCCGAGGTGGCGGGTATCACGGTGCATCACCGGTGGCGGCGCGGACGCCGGCTGAGCCTGCACGGGCGCTGGCGGAGGTACCGCAGCACCGGCGCCCGCACGTTCGATGATCTTGTCCAGCTCGCCACGATGCAGCCACACACCTCGGCAGCCAGGACAATAGGCGATTTCGATGCCATGGCGTTCGGCCATCTGCAGGGTCTGGGTCTTGCACACGGGGCACAGCATCGGCATTGCTCCTGTCGGTCTGGCAATGACTCTACCTGCCCTGTGATGACTGTGCGGCAACCCATGACCGATGGCACGGGGACTTCCGACGCGTGCCCGTGCCACGGCAGTCGCACACACTGGGCCCCCTGTTCCGCAAGGAGTGCGTACATGACCAGGTTGTCCCGCCTACCCAACGCCGTGCGCATGGGGCTGGTACTGCTGGGCGTTGGCCTCGGCCTGAACCTGCGCGATATCGCCGCGGCCATAGGCACACCGATTCCCGCACTGCCCATCCCCTATGGCGGCAGCCTGGTGGACAACGCGCTGGCGGCGCTGGTAGCACTGCTGCTGGCCGCGCTGCTGCGCCCCCGTGGAACAAGCCTGCTGGCCGGCCTCGGGCTGCGCGGGAATGGCTGGGGCGGCCCGATGTGGGTGCTGCTGGCCACCCTGCCGTGCTGGCTGGGCCTGGCACTGCTCGGCACACCAAACAAGGCACTGACCGCATTGGACGCCACGATGCTCGCAGTGCTGTTCCCGCTGACCGAGGAAGTGCTGTTCCGGGGCCTCGGCTTCGTGCTGCTGGTGAAGCTCATGCGCGGGCCATGGCCCCTGCTCGCGCTGCCACAGGCGCTGCTGTTCGGCTGGGTGCACTGGCTGGGTTTCGGCGGGTTCGACGGCGGCGGCATCGCGCTGTTCGTCGGCGCAGTGATCGCCCTGGGCGGCTTCATCTTCGCCTGGCTCGACCACCTTGACGGCGACACGCTGTGGTGCGGCCTGGCCCTGCACGTTTCGATGAACCTGGCCTGGAATGTGTTCAGCCTCGATGACGCCCTCGCATTGGGCTGGCAGGCCACCAGCCTGCGCATCGGCACCGCCCTGCTCGCGGTCGCGGTGCTGGCCTGGCACGTGCATCGCCGGCGCCAGATGCGGGTGTAACGCCCACTTAGCCTGCCGTGCACGTCGGGATCACTACTGGCTTGCGCATACTTGCGCGCCATTTCACCGTTGCTGTCCGGAGTTGTCGCGTCATGTTGCTGTCCAAGCGCCACGTCGAACCCCGCGTCCTGCTCATCGAGGACGCCGAGGAAACCCGCGAACTGAGTCGACTGGCGCTGGAAAGCCAGGCCTGCCACGTGGCGGGCGTGAGCTCTGCCGAAGCGGCATTGGGCCTGCTGGCCGCCGGTGAGCGTTTCGACTTGCTGTTCACCGACGTGAATCTGGGTGCAATCAGTGGCATTGAAGCCGCCAACCGGGTCCGCGGCCTGTATCCCCAGCTGCCGATCCTGGTGACGTCGGGCATGGACCAGCACCAGGTGCTGCCGCAGCTGCGCGACGGCATCCATTTCCTGCCCAAGCCGTACAACATGAGCGAGCTGCTCGACGCCATCCGGCTGTGCTTCCGGCATGCCGATGTGGGCGTATTGACCGGGCCGGATGCACAGGCGGCCTGAGGCGTTCATCCATGCATGGCGTGCATCTACTGCAATGGCTCTGCAGATCCACGCCATGCGTGGATGGCGCCCATCATCAACCGCTGCTGTACGGCCCGCTACCCGGGAACACCTTCAGCAGCGCACGGGTGATCGTGTCCGGGTAGACGGTGAAGTGATCCTCGTCATCGATCACCATGTTCTCCACCTTCAATGATCGCCCGCTGCTGCGCAGCTGCTCGGCGAATTCTGCGTTGTGGCGCAGCATGTCGTTGCGGGTGAAATAACGCGGTTCGGGCTTGACCGTTTCAAAGCTGCCCACCGACAGCACCACCGTGGTCGGCTGCGCCGGCGCCTTGGCTTCGGCCTGCATGCGCGGCACCCGATGGTCGTCGAACCACAGCGATGGGCTGGACAGGATGTAGGTGCGGAACATATCCGGGCGCGTGGTCAGCACGTAGGCGCCGAACAGGCCACCATAGGAATGACCCGCATAGGCACGCCGCGCCGGATCGGTGCGGTAGCGCGCATCGATCATCGGCAGCACCTGCCCAGCGAGGAAATCGCGGTAGTGCGCCGCGCCGCCGTAGCTGACGTCGTCGCTGTAGTCACGCGGATCGGTGCGCGCCGGATCGCTGGGCGTGTAATCGCGCAAGCGGCTCTGCTTGGACGTCAGGCCTTCCTGCGGCGGCAGCCCGACCAGGATGAAATCCTCCAGGTTCACGCCCTTCTGCCCCACCATGTTGCGCACGCTGCGCACCAGCGGGAAGCTGTACAGCGCATCGGTCACGTACAGCACCGGATAGCGCTTCTCCGGATGCGCCGCGTAGTCAGCCGGCAGTGCTACCCAGACCGGATAATCGCGGCCGATCGGATCGTGCACGCGCAGCGCTTCGGTATCCGGCAGCACCACGCCCGACACTGCGGCGGCCGGGCTCTCCTTCGCTTCATTCTGCGTTGCCGGTGGCGCCACCGACATCGCACAGCCATTCACGGCCAGGCAGGCCGCCATACTCCATCCACGCACACGCTGCATCCACACGCTCCCATTGCGGGCGGCGCACCGGATGGCGCCGCTGCCGCATCCTTGCATGGTGCGCAATCCACTGCCAGTGCGGTCAGGGCGAGGCCGGCGGCGCCGGGAACAGTGTGCGCAGCGCCTGCAATGCGGCCGGATGATAGATCGTAGCGTGGGTTTCTTCCGGCAACGGCAGGTACTTCACCAGCGGCGACGGCGAAGCCTGCTGCAGCAACTCGGCCAGTCGTGCAGTGGATGCGGCCAGCTCCGGCTGCCCACTGCTGGCCAGGAATACGCGCGGCTGCGCACGCGTCACCGCCGGCAGCTGTTTGGCTGCGCCGGCCAGCATTGCGCCACGGTTCCACCACAGGCTGGGGTCCAGCGCGATGTAGCTGTTGAACAACGTTGGCTCCTGCAGCAGCGTCTCGACCACGAACAGGCCGGCCAGCGATTCACCGATCAGCGCGCGCTCGTCGGTGGTCGGGTAGCGCTGGCGCACCTGCGGCATCAGCTCTTCGCGCAGGAACGCGCGGTAGGCCGCCGAACCACCAATGCGCGGCGCGATCTTCCGGTCCTGCGGGTCGTTGCTGGGGCCGGTCATGTCGCGGCGGCGCTCGGTGTTCTCGATGCCAACCAGCAGGAACGGACGCATGCTGCCGTTGCCGCTCAGCACCTGCACCAGCCCGGCCACATGCAGGAAGTCCTCACCGATGCCGCCATCGGCCATGTACAGCACCGGCAGCGGCGCCTTCGGATCCAGGCCCCACGGCTGCGGGCGGTAAACATTGATGCGGCGGGTTTCGCCCAGCGCCTTCGACCCGATGGTGAAGGTCTCGCCGATGACCAGAGGCGAGGCGGCAGCGGGCGGCGCGGTTTCGGCGGCCATCAGCGGCGCGGCGGAGACAGCGGACAACAACAGCGACAGCACGATCAGACGCATGGAGCGGCCCATCCTGGGAAAGTGCCGAGCATAACGCCAAGGCCAAGGCGTCGGCCGACTCGGCATGCCTGCACGTATGCTACGGCGCTGCGCGATGCTTGAACTGTATCGGGAAATGACTGCAATCGGGTTTGCTAACATTCATCGTTTCCTACAAGGAGTTGGGACATGGGGGGATTCAGCATTTGGCACTGGATCATTCTTCTGGCGGTCGTCCTGATCCCGGTCGGCATCGCAGCCGTCATCGCAGCGATTGTTCTCAGGCGAATGTAGATCCACGCCATGCGTGGATGCGCATTGTGGGGATGCCTCAAGGGCATTCGCGATGGCGACGGCGCCGACGGTCTGCCCTGGCCGGAAACCGATCTGCCGCCCGGGCGGGAACAGGCCATGGCACACGCGGAGCGTGCCGCCATTTGCATGCTGACCGTGGCGGAAATGCTGCACGCCGCGGAACGCTGCCGGTCGAGGGCCACGCCCGACCGCCATCTGGATGAGGGGCTAATCGGGCCGGCGTAGCCGCCGTTGCACCCAGATCCGGTCCATACTTGGGACGGACTGGTTGCCAGTCCCTTCGAAACCTACAAGGAGGTTTGCATGTTGAGTGCCCTGCTCATCGCCGCGCTGGCTGCCAGCTCGGCCGCGCCCGTACCGTATGCCGATTGCCTGCTCGGCAACGTCCAGCCCGGGCTGTCTGATCGTGCCGTGCAACTGGTGCAGGAGGCCTGTGCTGCAAAGCATCCGGAGAGCTTCGCCGCAGCAATGGAACTGGAACGCAGAACCAGTCTGCAGCGGCTCACCTATTTCGAGGCGGCAAGAGCGGAGGCGGCACGTTCTGCGAATGCAGCAGCAACGGCCGCACAGAAGGCTGCTGACGCGGCGGCGGCTAAAGCGAAGACTGCGCGGACGAA
Source organism: Stenotrophomonas thermophila (assembly GCF_001499715.1). Classification (NCBI taxonomy): domain Bacteria; kingdom Pseudomonadati; phylum Pseudomonadota; class Gammaproteobacteria; order Lysobacterales; family Lysobacteraceae; genus Stenotrophomonas; species Stenotrophomonas thermophila. The sequence goes on from NZ_CVIW01000025.1 coordinate 4,634, forward strand.
GTAGTTGCCGTGGAGAAGCGCAACAAAAAAGGCACCGCATTGCGGTGCCCTTCTGAATGACCTGGGTCATTGGATGCAATTGGTGGGCCGTGAAGGATTCGAACCTTCGACCAAAAGATTAAAAGGCGCCCACTCTTCCCCACAAAATCAAATGGTTACCTCAGCCATTTTTCCCGGCGCGGCACCGTGAAACCCCTGCGACATATCGGGGGTATGTCCATTTTTCCCGCCCCGTCTCTCCGTGCGCGATACTTCGAGCCTGGGCCGCGCGTACACCAAAAGGGACGGGGAGAAGCAGGGAACAGTTCGGCGTTGGGGCGAGATCCTAGGATGGGCAATTACAGCCGGCCTGATCGTGGCATTGCTACTCAACCCGGATGGGCCTTGGGAGCGCTGGCTAACAGCTTCAGCGTTCCTCATCATGGTTCTCGGCAAGACTTTCAACTGGCTCAGACCACCGACGCCTGAGCGATTCGCGTCGGATGCGGCACGTGCGCAGCTTCGAGAGGCGATGCGCCAGGTGCTACAAGGCGAGATCTACCGGCGTCGGCGAGAGCAGTTGCGGCAAGATGTTGTGGTGCGCGACTTGTCACGCATGGACAGCTACCCGGACGCACTCGGGGGAGACGGAATCTCGCCCTGGTTCCGTGTCGGCCTTGTCGACACCTACGACAAGGGAATCGTAGTGGGCCTGCGTATCGGCGGCCTTAAGGAATGCGAAGCGGGCTATCGGTTTGTCGACTGGATCAATGGCGAGAAGGGCGACCATGTGGTGTATCTGCTGGGTGACATTCCTTACGACTCCATCGCATCGGTCAACCTTGATGGCGACGAGTACTACGGCTACGCGCACATCTACTGCCACTTCGATTTCGAAGGCCAGCCCTATCGGCGACTATGGTTCGGCCGTCAAGTGGAGATCAACGCTAACACCTGGTACTACGAGCATGTAGCGGACTATGACGCCGTGGCCTGCAACAATCCCGTGGATGGCACGCTGCATTTCGGCTGATACCAGCGGCAGTCGCGCGGCCGGCGGCAGCAATGGACAGTGCCTCATCGTGCCGCAGATAACCCGGGAGTAAGAGGAGTGCTCGCCTGACGATGTGCGGGCGGGTCCTCCGCGGCGAGACACAGCAGGCTATTTCGGCCTCACTACTCGCTCGAGGACTTTGATCTCGCGTGCAGGCTAGTAGTACCCGGGCGGAATCGTAAAGGGGCGGGGAGGTGCGGCGGACCAACCTCCCCTCCCTTCGGAGTGCGCCCAACCCCGTGGCGCGTCAATTCATATCAGCGCCCACAAGGCGATCGCTGGCAACAGCGTAGTAGTGCTCTGTCATTTCAATTCCGGTCCAGCTATAGCCGTCCTGATTCGCCGCAACCAACGTAGTGCCTGAGCCAGCAAACGGGTCGAGAATTCGGCCGCCCTCCTCTCAGATCCGCACCAACTGTCGCATCAGGTCCGTGGGCTTGCCGGTCACGTGATGCTTATCGGCCTTTCGAACGCTCTCGCGGATCACACCTGGCAATACCGGGGCGCGCCGGCCCAGCGGCATGTTGCCCTTGCTGCCCCACACCACGTACTCGGCTTGGTTGCGAAAGCGCCCAAGCTGAGGGCGCACACCCTCCGTCTTGTCCCACACGGCCACACCGCGCCAGGTGAACCCGGCGCACTGCAGTGCATCGGTGGTGAGCGGCAACTGCCGCCAGTCCGTGAAAAGCAACACAGGGGCGCCATCCTTCAAAACACGGTTACATTCGGCCAGCCACAGCCGCATCCATGCCAGGTGCGAGCGCTGGTCGCGCTCGTCGCCTACAAAGTCGTCATGCAAACCGCTGCGTACGTACTTGCTTGATGGCGCCTGCTGCCGCGAGGCGGCATGCACGCCGCCGCTGGCATACGGCGGATCAGTGATGAGGGCGTCGAAGCTCGCGGTCGGCAGGGTCGGCAGGGGCTGCACACTAATCGCCGGAAGCCCAGTCGCGACAACTTAGTGGAGTGGACCCCGCGGGTACGGCACGCATGGGATGCCGCGGTCGCCCGCCCTGAACCATCATCGAGCGCCACAGCTTGCCGGTTCAGCTGCGGGCCGATCAGCGCCACCTCTTCCTTACAGAGCAAGGCGAGCCCTTACAGAAGACCAGCCTGGACAGCACCTGGCAGCGCTTCATCCAACTCGCTATCACCGCCGGAGTCATCGTGGCAGAGGAACGCTTCAGCCTGCACGACCTCAAGCGAAAAGGCGGCACGGATACTGTCGGCAACCGCGCCGACAGGCAAGATGCTTTGGGCGTCACAGACGCCATGATGAAGGTCTACGACAAAAGCGTTCCTCGGGTGAAGCCGTCCGGGGCACCTAGCTCTTACCCACCGGGTGGTTGCCACCACCAGTTCGATCGGTAGATGACATCCCTCAATTTAGCCGGCGCGGCTCGCCATTCCCAAAGCTCCCACATGATTCGCTTAGCACTTCCGTCTGGCGGAAAGTGGTAATACGTGCGTTCATCCAGTTGCGAGAAGACAGCGTCGGTGACATAAGTCGCATAGGTGCTCTCGCGCACAGAAGCCAGCTTTGCGGCGATGTTGGGTGCGCGCCCGATCCAGACAAGATCGTTGTTCCGGCGAATTCCCGTTCTTGCGACAAACACTTGACCGGCATCTATCCCGGTCCCGTGCTTAATAATTATTCCGTTCTCCGCAAGGTGGCTGTACTTGCTGAATTTCGGCCTTAGTACGTGGATAACGGTCCAGTTGATCTGAAACGCAGCCTTTGCCGCCCTGACGCACTTGTCGTCTCCGATGAAGACGCCCATGACGCGATCCCCGTCGAAACTACGGATGTGACCGCCGTGGTACCGAATAATTCGACAGCTTGTAGCCAGGAAGGCCTTCGCGATCTCGGCGGCCAACCAAGCAGGGAGAGTCATGGCAATTCTGGTGGACTCAGCGAGGTCAGCATAGAGCATCGCAGCATCCAGCTTCACTGCCCCAGAACCTAGCGCGACGTCTTCTGCTTCCGGAACGTCTCTACCGTCGCGGGGAAACCATGAAGTCGCCAGTACACCATCCACCTCTGCCTCGATATTTTCCTTCAGTCCCATGTGCAAATCCTTTTGCCTTAGGCGGCGATTGAGATTGAGAGCAACGAAACAACCCACGGAACGATAGACGCAAGTAGCCATCCGAATGCCCGGCGAAGATGCTTGTACTTAGCAGTAAGGATTGAAGCGTTCCTCCAAACCTGGTGAGCAATCTCCACTGCAAGGTCTCGATCAGATACGTCGAGCAACAGTCGCGCGTATTCCGCGGACGTGAGCTTCGCCACATGCCCGAAAAAAATGGTTGACTTGCCTGCCGGATCGACATTTGGAAATGCCGCACGATAGATGGCGAGGTAGGACAGGCCAGAGAACAAGGAGAAGGCCGTCGTCAGGATCACCAAGGCGGAGCTTGCGTGGGCGGCCTCAGGCCACTTGGAGAAAAGAACACCTGACATTGCTGTGTTCACACCAAGCAGCACCGCAAGCATTGCATCCACGCGAGGAAAGATGCTCAGCACTACCTGAAGATGCGTCCAAGCTCTTTGCGATGACTCCATGCCCCGTCCGCCCTGATCTTTACCGTGAGATTCTGACTCTCACAGCGCGCAATGCAACTGCTCTGCGGGTCGTTTCACGGAGGGCATTACGGAGAAGACGAAAAAAGCGCCACTAGGGCGCTTTAAGTCATTGATTGCAATGGTGGGCCGTGAAGGATTCGAACCTTCGACCAAAAGATTAAAAGTCTTCTGCTCTACCGACTGAGCTAACGGCCCATTGCACTGCCCCAGCCTTTCGGCGGGGTGGGCATTCTACCCTACTTTGGCGGGCCGGGTGAAACCCCAGCGTGTCGAGGATGCCGGCCAGCGGCCGGCACTACCCGATCTGGCGAACCGGCTTAAACCTTCCGGGCCTCACGCGCATCCCAGCTGTGATTCCTGCCCGGAGCCACGGATGCGCCTGCCCCTCTGCCTCGTTGCCGCCCTGCTGCTGCCCTGTACGGCACTGGCCACCCCATCCCAGGTCGTCACCGACGACATCGGCCGCTTCTGGGCCACCTATGACGCGGTGCGCGCCGAGCCCGACGTTGAACGCCAGGTCGCGCTCGTGCAGGAGCGCTACATCGATCCAGGCAGCCCCGGCCTGCATGCGCTGACGCAGGTCCGCAACTATACCGCCCGCGAATACGCCGAGGCCATGCGCGCGTGGCCGCGCTTCTGGACGTCGGTACGCCCATTGACCGCCAACGCGCAGCAGGCCAGCGCCACCCTGGAACGGGATCTTTCCAGATTCCGGGCGCTCTACCCGGCTTTGCGCCCGGCCACCATCACCTACGCAGTCGGTGTGCTGCGCACCGGCGGCACCACGCTGGGTGACAAGGTGCTGATCGGTGCCGAGATGGCGCTGGGCGATGAGCGCGTGGACGTGAGCGAACTGCCCGAAAAGATGCGCGACCGGCTACGGATCTTCTACGACAGCCGTCCGGGGGCGAACAACGCGCAGAACAACCTGCACGAGTACGTGCATACCCAGCAGCGCGAGACCACCGGCAGCCTGGCGCAGTACGTGGTGCGCGAGGGTGTGGCCGAGTACGTGGCCGAGCGGCTGAGCGGGCGTCGGCCGGCGTTGCCGCTGTATGCCTACGGGCCCGCGCACGAGCCGGAAATCCGCACGCGCTTCATTGCCGAGATGGACGGGGGTAACCTCGACAACTGGCTCTACAACAGCGCCCGCAATCCATTCGGGGTGAGTGATGTGGGGTACTACGCTGGGTATCGCATCGCGCAGGAGTACATGCGCCAGCAGGCCGGCGAGAAGGCCGGTATCGCGCGGATGATCGAGCTGGACTATACCGATGCGGGGGCGGTGCGGGCGTTCATCGAGGCATCGGGGTGGTTGCCTGATGAGGCTGCCGGCCAGCGGCCGGCACTACCAGACTCCAGCCGCCGGTAGCGCCGGGACAGAGAGTGCGAACCAACGGTTCGCACCCACCATTGGGGCATCAGCCCCATCACCTCAGACGTACAGCGTGGGGTCCGGCACGCCGGCTTCGGCGAAACCCTGCGCGCGCAGGCGGCAGGCATCGCAGTGGCCGCAGGCGGCGCCGTTGGCCTCGGCGTTGTAGCAGGACACGGTCAGGCCGAAGTCCACGCCCAGGCGCACGCCTTCGCTGACGATCTGGCCCTTGCTGAGGAACTGCAGCGGCGCGTGTACCTTGATGCCCGCACCTTCCACGCCCGACTTGGTGGCCAGGTTGGCCAGCGCCTGGAACGCGGCCACGAACTCGGGGCGGCAGTCCGGGTAGCCAGAGTAATCCACGGCGTTGACGCCGCAGAAAATGTCGTTGGCGCCGAGCACTTCGGCCCAGCCGAGGGCCAGCGACAGCATGATGGTGTTGCGCGCCGGTACGTAGGTGACCGGAATGCCGGCGCCGCCGGCCTCGGGTACGTCGATGTCGTCGGTCAGTGCCGAGCCACCGATGCTGCGCAGGTCCACGTCCACGGTCTTGTGCGCGACCACGCCCTGGGCCTTGGCCACGCGGGCGGCGGCGTCCAGTTCGGAGGTGTGGCGCTGGCCGTAGCGCACGCTCAGGGCATGCACGGCGAAGCCCTGTTCCTGGGCCATGGCGATGACGGCGGCTGAATCCATGCCGCCGGAGAGAAGCACGACTGCCTTCTTCATGGGTAAAACATCCGGTTGGGAGGGGAAAGCCAGCACGCTGTCCCGCGCCGGAGTTACATCAGGGAACGTTGCCTGGGCTCATCGGCCCGGCTCGTCGTTCCACAGGATTTTATGCAACTGCATCTGGAAGCGCACCGGCAGGCGGTCTTCGACGATCCAGTCGGCCAGCTGCCGCGCGGTGATCTCGCCCTTGCTGGGCGAGAAGAACACGGTGCAGCGCTTCACCAGCTCGTGCTCGGCGACCAGGGCCTTGGCCCAGTCGTAGTCCTCGCGGCTGCAGATGACGAACTTGATCTGGTCGCGTGCGGTCAGCAGCGGCAGGTTCTCCCAGCGGTTGCGCGCCACTTCGGCCGACCCCGGGGTCTTGATGTCGACCACGCGCGATACACGCGGGTCCACCGCGCTGACGTCCAGCGCGCCGGAGGTTTCCAGCGAGACGTCCATGCCGGCGTCGCACAGCTTCTGCAGCAGCACCAGGCAGCGTTTCTGCGCCAGCGGCTCCCCCCCGGTCACGCAGACGTGGCGGACGCCTTGGGCCAGCACCTCGGCCACGATGTCGTCGATGTCCCACCAGGTGCCGCCGTGGAAGGCATAGGCGGTGTCGCAGTACTGGCAGCGCAGCGGGCAGCCGGTCAGGCGCACGAACACGGTCGGCCAGCCGGCGGTATCGGCCTCGCCTTGCAGCGAGGTAAAGATCTCGGTGATCTTCAGGCGCGGCAGCGGCGACTGCACGATGTCGCTGGGGGTGGCGACGGCGTTTGACGGGGTAACGGCGGTCATGGCGGGTACTTCTTGGTGGGGCACGTGGCGGGTGGGCTACCGTGGCCGGTAACGAAAGCAGCCGAGCGTGGGCTCGGCTCTACAACAACAACCGGGCGGGCATGGCCCAGCCGGTAACGAAAGCAGCCGGGCGTGGGCTCGGCTCTACAACAGCAACCAAACGGGCATATCCCTGCCGGTGACACGAGCCGTCGGGCATGGCCCGGCGCTACCGGATCCGGGCGGGTTTGCCGGTCCGGAAACGAAAGCAGCCGAGCATGGGCTCGGCTCTACAGGGCACCCATTGTACGCCCGGTCAGCGGATCAGCGGATCTGCTTGCCCAGGCGGATGGACTGCAGACGGTCCTGCGCGGTGCGCGCGGCGTCCGAGCCGGGGTACTGCGCCACGACGGTCTCCAGCGTCTGCTGGGCCTGGTCTACCTTGCCCTCGCCGTACTGCGAGAGGCCGATCTTGAGCAGGCCGCCCGCGGCTTTGTCGTGGGTCGGATAGCGCGAGAGCAGTTCACGGAACTGGGTCTCGGCCATCGGGAAATTGCGGGTGGCGTAGTAGCTCTCGCCCAGCCAGTACAGCGCGTTCGGCGCGTAGACGCCATTTGGGTACAACTCCAGGAAGCTCAGGAACAGCTGCGCCGAATCGTCGTACCTGCCGGCCTTCAAGGCATCGAAGGCAACGTTGTAGGAGGTGCGCTCGTCACCGGTGGCGGCGAGGCTGCCGGCATCACCATGGACGGAAGGCGGCCGCTCGGAAGTGGCCGCCGCTGCGGGTTTTGCCGGGGCCGGTGCGGCCTTGGGCGCGCTCGCCGGAACGGGCGGCAGGGCCGGGGCGGCGTTGCCCCCTTCCAACCGGTTCAGGCGGCTGTCCAGATCCAGGTACTGGTCCTGGGCGGACTGCTTGAGCTGGGCGTTGTCGTGCTGCAACTGCTCGATCGAAGCCTGCAGGCTGGTGACCTGCTGCCGCAGCTGATTGATCTGGTTCAACAGGTCCTGGTTGGCACTGTTGTTGTACATCTGCTGCTCGAGCGCGCCGACACGGTCAGCCAGGCTCTGTCGCTGTGCGTGCGCCGGTGCGGCAGCCACGAGGGCTGCCGCAACGACCAGCATCAGTTTGATGCCAATGCGCATGGATTACTGCGCGGTGTAGACGATTTCGACGCGACGGTTCTGCGACCAGCAGGACTCGTTCGACTCGGTGCAGACCGGACGCTCTTCACCGTAGGACACGACGGTCAGCTGCGAAGCCGAACCACCGTTGGCCTGCAGGGCCGAGCTGACGCCGTTGCCACGACGCTCACCCAGGGCCTGGTTGTACGCGCGCGAACCGCGCTCGTCGGTGTGGCCCTGCAGGGTGATGCGCGAGGACGGACGGTCACGCAGGTACTTGGCGTGGCACGCCATGATGGCCTGGAATTCCGGCTTCACGTCTTCCTTGTCCAGGTCGAAGTAGACCACGCGCTGGCGCAGGCAAGCGTCGGTGTCCAGGTCGCCCGGGCCGTACAGGCCGGAGGTCGACGGACCGGTCGGGGTGGTGGTCGAGGTGCCGGTGTCGACCGGGGCTGCCGGCTCTTCCTTCACCTTCTTCGAGCAACCGGCCAGGACGGCCACAGACAGCAGGGAAACAAGCAGAACGCGGGTGGACTTGTTCATGGCGATACCTTTGTGGCTCCTAAGCCGATGAGGGGTTCAAGACAACGAAAATATTAACACTCTTTTAGCGCTGGGTACGGTATGGGGACCATGCCGGTTCGCGCACATCACCGTCAGCCAGGACCAGGCGCTGGCGAACCCGCGCATCGGCCGAAACGGCATACAACACACCACGGCCACCTTCGCGGGCGGCGTACAGCACCATGCTTGCGTTGGGCGCAAAGCTCGGCGATTCATCCAGCGAACCCGGGGACAGCGTGCTCCAGCGGGGCGACCCCAGCGAGCTGTCCATCATCGCGATCTTGTAGCTGTTGCCAGAACCCTGGGCGACGACGATCTTCTTGCCGTCGTAGGACACCGACGGTTTGGCATTGTAGTTGCCCTGGAAGGTCACGCGCTCGGCGCTGCCGCCACCAGCACCGACCTTGTAGACCTGCGGACGGCCGCCGCGATCGGAGGTGAAGTACACCGCGCTGCCGTCCGGTGCCCAGGTCGGCTCGGTATCGATGGCGAAGTGGTTGGTCAGCTGGGTCAGCTGCTTGCTGCCCAGGTCCATCACGTAGATCTCCGGGTTGCCCGAGCGCGACAGGGTCAGGGCCAGCTTGCGGCCGTCCGGCGAGAATGCCGGGGCGCTGTTGATGCCACGGAAGCTGGTGACCAGCTCGCGCGCGCCAGTGCCGATGTTCTGGATGTAGATGGCCGAATTGCCACGCTCGAAGCTGACGTAGGCCAGCTTGCTGCCATCCGGGCTCCACGACGGCGACAGCAGCGGCTCGGCCGAACGCACGATGGTCTGCGGGTTGAAGCCGTCGGAGTCGGCCACCATCAGCGCATAGCGCATGGCGTCGCCCTTGCCGCTGGCGGTCACGTAGGCGATGCGGGTCCAGAAGGCGCCGCGGATGCCGGTGATCTTCTCGTAGATGGCGTCGGCCATCTGGTGGGCGACGTCGCGCATGGCGTTGCCACGGGCGGTCATCGCCAGGCCCAGCAGGCGCTCGCCCTTGGGCACGTCGAACAGTTCGTATTCGACGCGGTAGGCACCGGCACCGGCGTCGAGCACGCGGCCGACCACGATGTAGTTCTGCTTCAGCGCGCGCCAGGTGGCGAACTGGATGTCGCCGCCACGCACCGGCTTTTCGACGATCTGCGCTTCCGGCAGCGTGCGGAACTGGCCCGAACGCTCCAGGTCGGCACGGACCACGCCGGCGACGTCGGTCTGCGGAGCGGCCGACGAACCCTGGTAGGGCATCGGCACGATGGTGATCGGCAGCGCGGAGGCATTGCCGCCGATGATGTCGATATCCAGCCCCTTCTGCTGCGCGACGGCAGCAAAGGGCAGCAACAGGGCCGCAAACACGGCAAGCCAGCGAGGCATCTTTTTCATGGAGCGCTCAATAGGGGGAAACCGGAACGAGGGATAGCAAAGCAGGAGTGAACCGCTTCGCAATCATGAACCAAGGGTACGTGAATTCCGGGTCAGTTCCAGCCCGTCCTCTCACGCACCGTTAACGTCGTGGCTAACATCGCACCGCCTGCCCCGGTCACGCCACCCAGCGGGGCGGTGTTCGACAGCAGCCTAAAGCCTGCCCGGCCGAAACCGAGCACACCAGAGGCAAGCGCGACATCCGTGGGCAGGAGTGGCCCGAGCCCCCCTGCCCTGCCCGCCTCAGCGATCCTGGGCGGTAAAGGTGAAGTTGAGCGTACGCGCGAACACCGACTCGAAGCCGCGGTACGGCAGTGGCTGCGCATTGAGCACCGCGGCCTCGATCGAACGCTTGCCGGCCTCGTCGTAGGGGCAGTTCGGGCTGACCTTGGCCTGCATCACTGTGCCACCCGGAATCTGGGTGATGGTGATCTGGCAGCGCTGGCCCAGCGGCACCGTATCCGGGCGCACCCACTGCGACAGCACCTTGGCCTGGATCGCTGCGGCGTACTTGGCTGAAAGATCGTCGCTGTTGCCACCACCACCGGCCGCCGGCTGGGAAGCGCCGCTGGAGCCGGCAGCGGCACTGCCGGCGGCATTACGCGCAGCAGCCACCTGGCGCAGCTTCTGCTCGGCCAGCTTGGCTTCCTTCTCGGCCTGCTCACGACGGGCACGGATCTCGGCGATCTTCTTCTGCTTCTCGGCCTCGGCCTTGTCCGCGGCCTGACGCGCCTGATCGGCCTGCTTCTTCTTCTCGTCCGCTTCCTGCTGCTTGGCCAGGCGCAGCTTCTGCTCCGCTTCTTCCTGGCGCTTGCGTTCGGTCAGGTCGATCTGCTCCTGGCGGCGCTTGGCTTCCTGTTCCTGCTTGGCCTTCTCCTGCGAGATGGCCAGTGCGCTCACCGCTTCCTGGTCCTTGGTATCCGGCTGCGCGACGCGCTCCTGCGCCTGTTGCTGCTGGGGCGTGGGCGCGTCCTGCGGGCGCGGCTCGGGAATCGGCTGCGGCGGCGGAATGGTGTCTTCCGGCACCGGGATCGGCTCGGCCACCGGCGGCGGCAGGTCTTCCAGCTTTTCCGACTGGCGCAGGGCCTGGCGCGCGGCGGACGCCTCAGACGCGGACAGCGCCAGGCTGGCCTCCACCGAAGGGTCACCGGCGGCGGCATCGGTGTTGCGCTCAGGTGACCAGAACCAGGCCACGATGAAGACCAGCGCGACCAGCAGGTGCACCAGCAGTGCCAGTGCCAGGGGCAGGCCCCAGCCGGGTTCGCGCTGATGCGAAGGTGGCAGGGCGTCAGCGTGCATCGGTGGCCAGGCCTACCTTGTCTACCTTGGCGCGCTTGATCACATCCATCGCGGCGATGACCTTCTCATAGGCCACGGCGCGGTCGGCGGCGACGATCACGCGCACGCCCTTGTCCTGGGCGGCAATGCCAGCCAGGCGGCCTTCCAGTTCCTCGGCCGACACGGCGGCCGGTTCCTTGGCGTCGGGCAGCTTCAGGCTGAGCTGGCCGTCCTGGCGCACCGAGACGATCACCGGGTCCTGCTTGCTTTCCAGCGCCTTGGCGTTGGATTGCGGCAGGTCGACGTCGAAGCTCAGGGTGAGCAGCGGCGCGGTGACCATGAAGATGATCAGCAGCACCAGCATGACGTCGATGTAGGGGACGACGTTGATTTCCGATTTCAGCTTGCGGCGCTTTCGGCGGCCGATGGCAGCGGACATGGCTTGGACTCCCGGGTCAGGCGCTTACTCGTCGCCAGCGCTCTGGCGCTGCAGGATGGAGCTGAACTCTTCGGCGAAGGTCTCGAACCGCACCGACATGCGCTCCACGCGGGTGGTGAAGCGGTTGTAGGCCCACACCGCCGGGATCGCCACGAACAGGCCGATGGCGGTGGCGAACAGCGCTTCGGAGATGCCCGGCGCGACGGCGGCGATACCGGCCTGCGCACCGCTGCTGATCATGTCGTGCATGGTCACCATGATGCCGAACACGGTACCGACCAGGCCCACGTACGGGGCAGTCGAACCGATGTTGGCCAGCAGTTCCAGGTTGCGCTCAAGCTGGTCCACTTCGCGGGTGTAGGTGGTGCGCATGGCGCGCTGCGCGCCTTCAAGCTGCGCACGGCCATCCAGCCGGCGCTTGTCGCGCAGGCGGGTGTACTCGCGGAACCCGGCTTCGAAGATGGCTTCCAGGCCGGTCACGCTGCGGCTGCGGTCGGTGGCTGCGCTGTACAGCTTGCCCAGGTCGGCGCCTGACCAGAAGCGGTTCTCGAACTCATCGGCTTCGCGGGTGGCCTGCTTGAACACGCGTGCCTTGCGGAAAATGATCACCCAGCTGACGAACGAGCCGACCAGCAGGAGCAGCACGATGATCTTCACCGGCAGGCTGGCCTTGGCCATCAGTTCGAGGTAGTTGATGCCGCCGCCGGTGGTGGCCTGGGCAAGGGTCTGTGTCGCGGCGTTGCTGACGTCGGCCGGCAGTGCCTCGGTGACCGTGGCCTGCAGGGCCAGGAGCGTTGCGATCATCCGTTGTTCCTCAGTGTTCGGATTCGGGGTGGAGGTGGGGTTGCAGCACGGCAAGGACGGCCTCGTCCATGCCACGCGGGCGGAAACTGGCCGCGTCCAGTGCGGCGATGCGGACCTGGGCCGACAGCAGCAACTCGCCGTCGCGCAGGATCTGCTGGTCGAAGACCATGCTGGCCTTCTTCAGCTGGACCAGACGGGCGCTCACCTGCAGGGTGTCATCCAGCCGTGCCGGCCTGATGAAATCTATCTGCATCGAGCGCACCGCGAAGACCATCCCATGCTCGGCGCGCATGCGCTCCTGGCCGTAGCCGAGCGCACGCATCCATTCGGTCCGGGCCCGTTCCATGAAGGCCACGTAGCGGGCGTGGTAGACCACGCCGCCTGCGTCGGTATCTTCCCAGTAAATGCGTGTCGGCCAACTGAATAGTGGCTCAACCAACATCGGGAACCTCCGCGAACAGGTCCTGCGGCGGGTTCTTCGGCTTCAGGCCCATGTGCCGGTAAGCCTTGTGGGTGGCCATGCGGCCACGCGCGGTACGCACCAGGAAGCCCTGCTGGATCAGGTAGGGCTCGACCACGTCTTCCAGCGTGCCACGCTCCTCGGACAGGGCCGCGGCCAGCGATTCGATACCGACCGGGCCGCCATCGAAGTAGTCGACCATGGTCCTGAGCAGGCGCCGGTCGAGCTCATCAAAGCCCTCCGGGTCGACCTTCAGCATCTGCATCGCAGCCTGTGCGACGGCCTCGTCGATGTGGCCGCCGGCCTTGACCTGCGCGTAGTCGCGCACGCGGCGCAGCAGGCGGTTGGCGATACGCGGGGTGCCACGCGCGCGGCGCGCGATCTCCCCTGCCCCATCGGCGGTGCAGTCGATGGCCAGGATCGCCGCCGAACGGCGCACGATGCGGGTCAGCTCTTCGACGCTGTAGAACTCCAGCCGCTGGACGATGCCGAAGCGGTCACGCAGCGGTGCGGTCAACAGGCCGGCACGGGTGGTGGCACCGATCAGGGTGAACGGCGGCAGGTCAATCTTGATCGAGCGGGCAGCGGGGCCCTCGCCGATCATGATGTCGATCTGGAAATCTTCCATCGCCGGGTACAGCACTTCCTCCACCACCGGCGACAGGCGATGGATCTCGTCGATGAAAAGCACGTCGTGCGGCTGCAGGTTGGTCAGCAGCGCAGCCAGGTCGCCAGCCTTCTCGATCACCGGGCCGGAGGTCACGCGCAGGGCCACGCCCAGTTCGTTGGCGATGACGTGGCTGAGCGTGGTCTTGCCCAGGCCGGGCGGCCCGAAGATCAGCACGTGGTCGAGCGCGTCGCCGCGCCCCTTGGCCGCTTCGATGTAGATCTCCATCTGCTCGCGCACCGGGGCCTGGCCGAGATAGTCGGCCAGGCGCTTGGGGCGGATGCTGGCGTCGGCGGCGTCATCCTCGCGGGTGGCGCCGGCGCCAATGATGCGGTCGTCGGTCATACCGTGATTATGCGGTAAATGGTTGCATTCCGGGGCCGGAAGCACGGTAGTGCCGGCCGCTGGCCGGCAACCCCATGAACACCGGTGGTGCGGCGGATGCCGGCCAGCGGCCGGCACTACCAGACCTCAGATCTCGACCTGGGCCCCGAGTTCGACCAGGCGGTTGCCCGGAATCCGGAAGAAGCCGGTGGCCGGGGCGGCGTTGCGATGCATCAGCGCGAACAGCTTGTCGCGCCAGATCGGCATGCCGCGGTTGGCGGTGGCCACGATGGTCTCGCGGCTGGCGAAGAAGGTGGTGTCCATCGGGTCGAAGTAGATGCCGCCGTGGTCGCACGAGCGCATCAGCGCAAGTGGGACGTCCGGGGTCTCCATGAAGCCGAAGCGCACATAGACCCGGTAGAACTCGTCGCCCACCGATTCGATCTTCAGCCGCTGCCCTTCCATCGCATACGGGATCGGCAGGGTTTCCACATGCAGGAACACGTTGCGTTCGTGCAGCACTTTGTTGTGCTTGAGGTTGTGCATCAGTGCGTGCGGGGCCACGGTCGGATCCGCAGTGAGGAACACGGCGGTGCCCGGCACGCGTACCGGCGGCGCCAGCATCAGGCCCGGCAGGAAGGTATCCAGGCGGATGCCGTCCTTGCGGATCTCATCGCGCAGCAGCTCGCGGCCCCGGCGCCAGGTACGCATCATGGTGAACAGGAAGATGCCCAGCACTACCGGGAACCAGGCGCCCTGCAGCAGCTTGGCGCCGTTGGCGATGACAAAGCCGAGGTCGATGATGAAGAACACCACGCACAGGGGCAGCAGCCAGGCGCGTGCCTTCGGCCACAACGAGCGGGCCACCAGGGCCAGCAGCAGGGTATCGATCAGCATGGTGGCCGACACCGAGATGCCGTAGGCCACGGCCAGGTTGGACGAGCTGCGGAAGGCCAGCACCAGGCCGATCACCATCACCGCGATGCCCCAGTTGATGCCCGGGATGTAGATCTGTCCGATGGTGTCATGCGAGGTGTGCTTGATGCGCATGCGCGGGATGTAGCCCAGCTGCATCGCCTGGCGCGAGACCGAGAACGCACCGGTGATGACCGACTGCGAGGCAATCACCGCCGCCATGGTGGCCAGGATGATCATCGGGTACAGCGCCCACGACGGCACTGCCTCAAAGAACGGGTTCTTCAGCGCCTCGGGATGGTTGAGCACCAGTGCGCCCTGCCCCAGGTAGTTCAGCACCAGGCACGGCAGCACGAAGAAGTACCAGGCATGGCGGATCGGCTTGGCACCGAAGTGGCCCATGTCGGCGTACAGCGCTTCGCCGCCGGTCACCGCCAGTACCACCGCACCGAGGATGAAGATGCCGTGCCAGCTGTGCTCCATGAAGAAGCGGATCGCCCACCACGGGTTGAAGGCTTTCAGCACTTCCGGCGCATCCACGATGTTGTAGATGCCGATCGCCGCCAGCGAAATGAACCAGACCGACGTGATCGGGCCGAACGCCTTGCCGATCTTTTCGGTGCCGAAGCGCTGCGCCGCGAACACCATCAGCAGCACCACCACCGTGATCGGCACGATGAAGGCATGCAGGCCGGGCGCGGCCACCTCCAGGCCTTCGACCGCGCCAAGCACCGAGATCGCCGGGGTGATCACGCCGTCGCCGAAGAACAGCGAGGCGCCGAAGATGCCAAGGATGCCCACCACGTAGGCCGAGCGCGACCCGTTGCGCAGGGTGCGCTGGGTCAGCGCCATCAGCGCCATGATGCCGCCCTCGCCGTCATTGTCGGCGCGCATGATGATGGTCACGTACTTCAGCGTGACCACGATGTTCAGTGCCCAGAACGCCAGCGAGAGCACGCCCAGTACCGTGTCGTGGTCGCTGTTGAGCCCGTAGTGCGGCGAGAACGCTTCCTTCAGGGTGTACAGCGGGCTGGTGCCGATATCACCGAAGACCACGCCGATCGCACCGATGATCAGCGCCAGGCCTCCGGCGGGAGGAGCGTGACCGTGGCCGCCGGGGGCAGCTGCGTGCGTGGTTTGACTGCTGGACATGGGACTCCTGGCGAGGCTCAGGCGGTTCGTTGAGAGAAAGGAAGCCGACTCAGCGCAGCGCGGACTGCAGCGCCTTGCGGATCACGGTGGCCACTTCATCGCCTTCAGTGAAGGCGTCGCGGGCCATGCGGGCCGCTTCAGCAGGCTTGTAGCCCAGCTGCTGCAGCGCCACGGTGGCATCGGAAAGCGGGTCGGCCGCGGCCGGGCCGCTGCCGGTGGGCAGCGCGCCGCCGGCACCGAACTGGGCGGCGCGGTCGCGCAGTTCCAGCACCATGCGCTCGGCGGTCTTCTTGCCGATGCCCGGAATGCGGGTCAGCGCGGTGATGTCACCGGCCTGGACCATGCGCGCGAATTCCTCGACGGTGACCCCGGACAGCACGGCCAGCGCGATCTTCGCGCCGATGCCACTGACCTTCTGCACGTCGCGGAACAGCCGCCGTTCGCCCTCGCGCAGGAAGCCGTACAGCGAGACGCTGTCTTCCTTCTGGGCGTAATGGGTGTACAGGGTGACCTCGCGGCCGAGTTCGGGCAGGTCATAGAAGGTGCTCATCGGCGCCTCCAGCTCGTAGCCCACTCCGTTCACGTCCACCACCAGCCACGGCGGCGCCTTGTAGGCGACGATGCCGCGCAGTCGACCGATCATTGCGTGCAGCTCCTCATTTGCGGCCCCACGCCTGGCGGGCACTGAGCCCCAGGCGGTTGGCCGTTGCCCTTACGTGGGCATGGGTGATCGCCACCGCCAACGCGTCGGCCGCGTCGGCCTGCAGCTTGGTTTTCAGGTTGAGCATGAGCCCGACCATGTGTTGAACCTGTTGCTTTTCGGCACCACCACGACCGACCACCGCCAGCTTGATCTCGCTGGCGGCATATTCATGCACCGGCAGGTCGCGCAGCACAACAGCGGAAATCGCCGCGCCCCGGGCCTGGCCCAGCTTCAGCGCCGAATCGGGGTTGCGGGCCATGAACACGCGTTCGATGGCCACTTCCTGCGGCTGGAACTCGCGGCACAGGTCGGCCAGGCCGAGCACCAGCAGCTTCATGCGCTGCGGGAAATCGTCCGCGCCCAGCAGCACCAGCGGCTGGTGGTGCACGTAGGTGACGCGCCCGGCGGCGTCGACATCGATGATGCCGACCCCGGTCCGCTGTGAACCGGGGTCGATGCCGAGGATGCGGGTCATGCTGCGCTCCTGGCAGGGTGGAACGGGGTGCGCTGGCAGGCGTATGGGCTCATGACTGTCCGCGGTGACCGTTCAACGGCCCGCGCCCAGGCCGTCGAGGACGGCTCAGGCGTAGGCGTCGGCGCCCAGTTCGGCGTTGGAGTACACGTCCTGCACGTCGTCCAGATCTTCCAGCATGTCCAGCAGCTTCTTGACCTGCAGGGCGACCTCGCCCTCGACCTTGATGTCGTTGTCCGCGCGGAACGTGATTTCCGCGTGATCGGCGACATGGCCGGCGGCGGTCATCGCGTCCTTGACCGCGTTGAAGGCGTCAGGGCTGGTGACCACGTCGATCGAGCCGTCGTCCGGATAGACCACGATGTCATCGGCGCCGGCCTCGATGGCGGCTTCGGTGATGGCCTCCTCGTCGGCGCCCGGGGCGAAGCTGAGCACGCCCAGGCGCTTGAACATGAACGCCACCGAGCCTTCGGTGCCCATGTTGCCGCCGCACTTGCTGAACGCATGGCGGACATCGGCCACGGTGCGCACGCGGTTGTCGGTCAGGCAGTCGACGATCACGGCCACGCCACCGGGGGCGTAGCCCTCGTAGCGGACTTCCTCGTAATCGACGCCTTCCAGTTCACCGGTGGCCTTCTTGATGGCGCGCTCGATCACGTCCTTGGACATGTTCACGGCCAGGCCCTTGTCCACCGCCACGCGCAGGCGCGGGTTGTTGTTGGGGTCGCCTCCACCGCCGCGCGCGGCGACGCCGATCTCGCGGATGATCTTGGTGAAAATCTTGCCGCGCTTCGCGTCGGACGCGTTCTTGCGGGCTTCGATGGAGGGGCCTCTACCCATGGGTGCTACCGTCTGGCTGCTTCAGGATCAAGGCGCGGATTCTACCTGATCGGGCGCTGCAACCGTGTCTAGGCCCGATGGATGCCGCTGCGCTCGCCGGGCATGGCCCGGCGCTACCGCTGGCGATCTGGTGGTGCTTTTCCCGGTAGCGCCGGGCCATGCCCGGCGAAGAGCGTGCGAACCAACGGTTCGCACCCACCCTGGTGCCGTTCGCACGCACCCTGGCAGGCCGTTCGCTCCCACCAACTTACGCGGCGGCGGCGTCGCGGCTGTGGTCGAAACGGCCATGACGCAGGAAATGCGCGGTCTGCCGCGCGGCGTCGGGCGATACCACCAGGCCGCTGTGGCTGGTGCGCACCACGCAATGATCGGCCAGCCCCGGCAGGCGGGTCTCGGCCAGTGCCACGGTGCCGTCGGAGGCATCGTCGATGGCACCCAGCAGGCTGCCCAGCCCATGCGGTACCGAGCCGGCGATCAGGCCAACCTCCGCCCGGCCCTGCCAGTCCGGCAGACCATCGAGCAGCAGCTCGCTGCTGCGGCCCAGCGCCAGGCCCCAGCCGTGCTCGGACAACGAGCGTGCGGTACCACTGCCGCGCAGCGGCGAACCCAGGCAGACCACGCGCTGCACCGGCAGCTGCGGATTGCGCCGCAGCGCTTCCAGCGCCAGCAGCCCGCCCAGGCTGTGGCCGACCAAACTCAGCGGGCCGGCGTCGGCCAGCCGCTCCAGCAGCTGCGGTACGGCCACGTCCGGGCCACCGAACACCGAGGAATAACCAAACGCGTGCACCTGGAAGCCGCGCGCGCGCAGGCGCCAGGCCAGCGGCCCGACCCAGGCGCGGGCATTCCAGATGCCATGCAGCAGCAATACGGGGGGAGTCATGCAAACAGCCTGGCGGTCAGCGGGGCAGGAACGTGAGGGGATTGAACACGCGCGCGCAGCAAGCGGCGGTGAACGTCAGGCCGCGCGCGGTGCGCGGCGCAGGATGAATTCGAGATCGTTGGTGTCGCCCACCGGGAACAGGTATTCGCCGGCCTTCTCGAAACCGTAGCGGGCGTAGAAGCGCTGTGCGCCGAAGTTCTCCGACCACACGCCCAACCACAGCGTGCGCGGGCCTTCGCGCTCCAGCCAGGCCAGCGCGGTTTCCAGCAGGCGGCTGCCCCAGCCGCAGCTTTGCTGCGTCTTGATCAGGTACAGGCGCTTGAGTTCGCCGTCACCGGGCTTCACGTCCGGGTGCGGCAGGCCGCAGGGGCCGGCGGCGGCATGGCCGACCGCCTCCCCATCCAGTTCCAGCAGCCACACCGCGTAATCGGGGTGGGCCAGGATCACGCGCTGGCGCTCGACCGCGTAGGCCTCCTCCAGGAAGGCCTGCAGGTCCTGCGGCGGGTACAGATGGCCGAAGGTTTCAGTGAACGTGCGGGCGGCCAGCGCCGACAGGGTCGGCGCGTCGTCCACAGTGGCGCGGCGGATCGAATACATGCAGGAAGTTGACGCCAGGGCGAAGCAGGGGTCAAGCCTTTTCAGGCGACTCCGCTTCTTCTTCCTCGTCCTCTTCCTCGTATTCCTCTTCGTCCTCGTCCTCTTCTTCCTCGCCTTCCTCGTCCTCGTCGTACTCTTCCTCTTCGTCGTCCTCGTAATCCTCGACGCCGAAGTCTTCACCGTCCCAACGGCCTTCGCCGTCGGCGACGAAGGTCAGGGCCATCGCCGCCGGGTTGGTACCGACGCGGACCAGCCAACCACCGAACACCCGTGCACGCTCGGTGACCAGGTTGGCCTCGGAGCCTTCATTGCCCAGCTTTTCCCACTCCAGCGAAAACGCAAACTCGGTCATTGCCTGGATCTCCTGATCAGTTGGTCTTGGGGCGAACCTGGATGTGCACTTCGGCCAGCTGCGCGTCGACGATCGGCGACGGCGCGTCGGTCATCAGATCCTGTGCACCGGTGGTCTTCGGGAACGGGATGACGTCGCGGATCGACTCGGTGCCGGCCATCAGCGCGGCAATGCGGTCGATGCCGAAGGCGATGCCACCGTGCGGCGGCGCGCCGTAGTTCAGCGCGTCGAGCAGGAAGCCGAACTTGGCGCGGGCCTCTTCGGCACCGATGCCCAGCAGCTCGAACACCGCGCTCTGCATGTCCGGACGGTGGATACGGATCGAACCACCGCCGATCTCATTGCCGTTGAGCACCATGTCGTAGCCGCGCGAAACGGCGGTACGGGCGTTGGCGCGCAGGTCGGCGATGTCGTCCACGGCCGGCGCGGTGAAGGGGTGATGCAGGGCGACGTAACGCTGTTCTTCCTCGTCCCATTCGAACATCGGGAAGTCGGTGACCCACAGCGGCGCCCAGCCGTCGGCGACCAGGCCGAAGTCTTTGCCGGCCTTCAGGCGCAGCGCGCCCATGAAGTCGGAGACCTTGTTGTAGCCACCGGCACCGAAGAACACGATATCGCCGTTGCCGGCACCGACATGGGCCACCAGCGCCGCGAAGCGCTCTTCGCTGAAGAACTTCTGGATCGGCGAGCTGACTTCGCCGTTGTCGGCGATCTTGATGTAGGCCAGGCCCTTGGCGCCGTACTTGGCGGCGTGCGCGGCGTACTCGTCGATCTGCTTGCGGCTCAGCGCTGCGCCGCCCGGGATCCGCAGCGCGGCGACGCGGCCTTCGGCATCGTTGGCCGGGCCGGTGAACACTGCGAACTCGCTGTCCTTGACCAGTTCAGCCACGTCGACCAGCTCCAGCGCGATGCGCAGGTCCGGCTTGTCCGAACCGTAGCGACGCATCGCCTCGGCCCAGGTCATGCGCGGGAAGCTGGCATCCAGCTGGACGTCGACCACTTCCTTGAAGATGGCGCGGATCATGTCTTCGACGAAGTCCTGCACGTCGCGCTCGCGCACGAAGGCGAATTCCATGTCCAGCTGGGTGAACTCCAGCTGGCGGTCGGCACGCAGTGCTTCATCGCGGAAGCAGCGCGCGATCTGGTAGTAACGGTCGAAGCCGGCCACCATCAGGATCTGCTTGAACAGCTGCGGGCTCTGCGGCAGGGCATAGAACTCGCCCGGGTGCATGCGCGCCGGCACCAGGAAGTCGCGCGCGCCTTCCGGGGTGGCCTTGGTCAGGATCGGGGTCTCGATGTCCTGGAAGCCCTTCTCGTCCAGGTGGCGGCGCAGGGCCTGCACCAGCTTGATTCGGGTGCGCTGCATGCGCTGCATTTCCGGACGGCGCAGGTCCAGGTAGCGGTACTTCAGGCGGGTTTCCTCGCCCGGGTTCTCGTGCGCGTGGAACGGCAGCGGCGCGGCCTTGTTCAGCACGGTGATGGCGGTGGCGATCACTTCCACCTTGCCGGTGCGCATCTTGTCGTTCACCGCGTGGCGTGCACGCACCACGCCTTCCACCTGCAGCACGTCCTCATAGCCCAGCGACGCGGCCACGGCGAACACGTCGGTGTTGTCGACTTCCACGGTCACCTGCACGATGCCTTCATGATCGCGGAGATCGATGAAGCAGACGCCGCCCTGGTTACGGGCCACGTCGGTCCAGCCGGCGAGGGTGACAGTCTGGCCAATCAGGGTCTCATCGACCAGGCCGCAGAAGTGGGTACGCATGGGGGAAGCTCCGCTGGAGAACGCCGGCACCGGATGGGGGCCGGAAAGCCTCGTATTCTGCGGCCGAGGCCCCGGCCGGGGCAAATCCGGCCAGTCACACCGGCTTGATCGCCTCCCTCCCTATAGTCGGGCACCTACCACCGTATGGGATGCCGCCATGAAACCGCTGTCCCTGGCCAGCCTGGCCGTAACCCTCAGCCTGGGTGCGCTGGGCACCCTGGCCCTGCCCACCCCTTCCGCGCATGCGCAGAGCGGCGTGGTCCGCTGCGAAAGCCAGAACAACCGCGAACGGGTCTGCAACACCGGTTGGCGCAATGCGCAGCTGGTCCGCCAGCTGTCCGGCAGCGCCTGCGACGAAGGCCGCACCTGGGGCAGCCGTAACGGCAGCATCTGGGTCAGCAACGGCTGCCGCGCGGAGTTCGTCGAGGCCCGTGGCGGCTGGGGCGGAGGCAACGGGGGCGGCTGGGGCGGCAACAACGGCCGGCCCGGCGAGACCATCCGCTGCGAGAGCCAGAACAACCGCGAGCGCAGCTGCCCGGTCGGCTGGCGCAATGCCCGCCTGGTCCGCCAGCTGTCCGGCAGCCCTTGCGACGAAGGTCGTACCTGGGGCGTGCGCAATGGCGCGGTGTGGGTCAGCAACGGCTGCCGTGCCGAATTCGCCGAGGCCCGCGGCTGGGGCGGTGGCGGCGGCTGGGGCGGCGGCAACAGCAACTACTCGATCACCTGCAGCAGCAACAACAACCGCACGCAGAACTGCGACTGGGATGAGCGCCAAGGCCGCCCGGTGCTGCAGCAGCAGCTGTCCGGCAGCGCCTGCCAGGAAGGCCGCAGCTGGGGTTACTCGCGTGGGCAGGTGTGGGTGAGCAATGGCTGCCGGGCGCGTTTCGGCACGCGGTGAGAGCACGGCCGGGGTCAGAGCCCTCCGCAGGAGGGATCCGACCCCGGGATCACGGCGCGGGTGCTGTGTCGTCGCCCCACGGTGGCGGTGGCAGGTCGACCGGCTTGCTCAGGTCGAACTGCACGCGGAAGCGGCGGCCGTCCGGGCGCGTCAGTTCGTAGACGAACGTCTGGTCCGGATCGATCTCCATCGCCCAGGTGTTATGCGTGGAAGCCAGCATGTCGGCACGGCGGAACATCGCCACCGAATCGGCATCGGCCGGGAACTGTTGGCGCTCGGCGGTGCCCGGTGGCGTGCTGTCGCCACCGTACAGGGTGATCGCGTCGGGGCTGCCATCTTCGTGGCGGTGGTCGTGCTTCAGGCGCAGGCCGTTGGGGGTGCGGGTCAGCACCCAGGTCCGCGAGTGGTCATCACCCACGTGGAACGGGATGCGCAGCTCATGCGCCGGGTCGGCGCAGCCACGCACATGCATGACCAGGCGCTGCCCGGCGAACGGATCCTTGCCGGTCGGTGCAGGCGTGTCCTCCACCACCTTGCCGGCGTAGGCCTGGCCGCAATGTGCAGCGATGGCGGCCATGAAGGCGTCGGCCGGTGCGGTCGCCAGATCATGGGCGACCGTATCGGAGCGCTGCGTGCACGCAGCGAGGCTGAGCAGGAGGGCGGCGGTAGTGGCAACGGCAATCGATCTCATGCCCCAACCCTAACGGCCATGGACGATGGGCGCAAACCGCGCGCCAGTCCCGCTCAGCGCTCGGCAGACGGTGCTGTCGGCAGTGCTTCGGTCGCCGCCACCGGTGCGGCCTCGCCCTCGCCGGCCGGCTCCTGCTCCACCGGATCAACGTCAAACGGTGTACGGAACACCAGCGACGGCAACAGCGTGGTCAGCGCCGCGTACAGCAGCAGCGCACCGAACAGCACCGCCGGAATCTGGAAGCGCTCGCGCATGATCGCCGCCAGCACCAGGGTGAAGATCAGCGTCGGTGCCAGCGCCAGCGAGACCCGCAGGCTGCTGCGGAAGCTCTCGCCGAACATCACCCGGCGCTGCAGCCAGACCACGCCGATGCGCAGCGGCAGCACCACCAGGGTGATCACGATGCCCAGCCCCAGCGCCTCGAAGCTCAGCGCTTCGGCGGGCACCTTGGTGCCGGCGTTGAAGAAGTAGAACGGCACGAAGAACGAGGCGAACAGGCGCAGCGCGTGCAGGTTCTCGTGCGAGGCCAGCAGCGGCATGCGCTGGTGCAGCAGGCGCGCGACCAGGCCGGCGATGAACGCGCCAACCAGGTAGTACACGCCCAGCAGGTAGGTGATGTAGGCCGCCACCATGCCGACCATCACCAGCAGCGAGAATTCCGAGCCGGGCGCATGCGGTGCCACCCAGCGACCCAGCGCGATGAACAGCAACGGCAGGCCGACCATCATCGCCAGCAGCGCCAGGCTGGACAGCGCCATATGCCCCGGATCGCCGGCCTGCAGCACGACGAACAACGCCGCCAGCGCCAGCAGTTCGCCGGCGATGGCCTTGCTGGTCACCCAGAACCGCTCGTCCTCGCTCAGGCCCAGCCGCGACAGCGAATCCATGATGAAACCGGTGGACGGTGTCAGCAGCGCCAGTGCAAGCAGGCCGGCGGCCTGCCAGGGCAATCCCGCGTAGCGCCAGGCTAGCCAGCCCACGCCGAACAGCGTGCCGGTACGGATCACCAGATGCGCCAGCAGCGGCCACATGCCCCGCCGCAGCGCCTGCAAGTCCACTTCCAGGCCGGCGAACAGGAACAGCGAGGAAATGCCCAGCGTGGCCAGCAGGCCGATCACCGAATCGTGGGCCTGGTCGCCCAGCCAGAGCATGCCGATGATGCCGAACAGCAGGCAGGTCAGCGGCGCGGGCAGGCTGAAACGCTGCAGCGCGCGCGGGATCACCAGCAGCGCGAAGATCAGCAGCAGGTAGATCAGTTCATGGCTCATGGGGGACTTCCGTGTGGTTCGAACGCGCGCAGGATGCGCGCGCCGAACCGATCCGGCAACCCACGTTTGAATGCCCCCGGTTACCTCATCCGATCAACCGGTCGGCAATCCGCCCCACCTGTGCCAGCACGCTGGCGCGTTGCTCGTAGCTGATCGCGCCCGCCTGCAGATAAGCCGTCAGCACCCACGGTGCGCCGCCTGCCAGTGGCCACAGCACGGCGATGTCGTTGCGCGCGTCTTCACCATTGCTGCCGGTCTTGTCGCCAACGCGCCAGCGCTTGCCGAGGCCCGCACGCAGGCAGGCGTCGCCGGTTTCGTTGTCGATCAGCCAGTCGGCCAGCTGCTGCCGCGAAGCCGGTTGCAGTACCTCGCCCAACACCACGCGCTGCAGGGTCGCGGCCATCGCCGCCGGCGTGGTGGTGTCGCGCGGGTCGCCCTTGGCAAAGCTGTTCAGCTCCGGCTCCAGGCGGTCACTGCGGCTCACCGTATCGCCACTGGCGCGCAGGAACGCGGTCACTGCGGGCGGGCCACCGACCACGCCGAACAGCAGGTTGGCGGCGGTGTTGTCGCTGGTGATGATCGTGGCACGGCACAGATCGCGCACCGTCATGTCCTTGCCGGCGTGGCGGCGGGTGACCGGTGCATGCGAGAGCAGATCGGCCTCGCCCACCGGCACGCGGGTGTCCAGCAATGCCGGCACGCGTTCGGCCTGGCTGAGCACGGTCGCGGCCAGCATGCTCTTGAAGGTGCTGCACATCGGGAAGCGCTCGTCTTGGCGATGGCCGAAACGGCGACCGCTGGCAGTGTCCAGCAGGGTCACGCCGAGGCGTCCGGCGCAGGCCTTTTCCAGCGCGGCGAAATCACTGGCGGCGGTGATGGCGGCATCGATGGGTGCGTTGGCGGTGGCCTTGCCCGCTGCACGTGCCAGCAGCGGCAAGGCAAGCGAGGAAGCCACGGCGGCACCACTGAACTGCAGGAATCGGCGACGGGCGAGCATGCGGGTTCTCCTGGGGGACTGCTCGATTATTGAAGCCTTGATCGGGGGCGACCAGCGCAAAAAATCAACAGGAGGCATGAAGTAAATTAATGCCTGACGCATTCAACCCCTTAATTTTCCGAAATCCATGGTTGAAGCGTTAGGATCAGCCATCACTCCAGCTCACGACTGCGCGATGTTGCACCCTACCCTGCCCCTGAACGCGCTGCGCGCCTTCGAGGCCGCCGCCCGCCACCAGAACTTCACCCGTGCCGCGCTGGAGCTGTGTGTCAGCCAGGCCGCGCTGAGCCACCAGATCCGCGGGCTTGAGGACCGGCTCGGCATCCGCCTGTTCCATCGCCTGCCGCGCGGCGTGGCGCTCACCGAAGAAGGCGCGGCGCTGTATCCGGTGCTAAACGAATCGTTTGAACGCATCTCGGCCAGCATCGCGCGCTATACCGGCGGGCCGGCCCGCGAAGTACTCACGCTGGGCGTAGTCGGCACCTTCGCCACCGGTTGGCTGCTGCCAAGGCTGGCCGCATTCGAGGCCGCGCACCCGGATATCGAGCTGCGCCTGCAGACCCACAACAACCGCATCGACCTGGCCGGCGAAGGCCTGGACCTGGCCATCCGGTTTGGTGATGGCGATTGGCAGGGCCAGGCCTGCACGGCGATCCTCGACGCGCCGTTCGCGCCGCTGTGCGCGCCGGCACTGGCGCGGCGCCTGAAACAGCCGCGCGACCTGGGCACGCTGCCGCTGCTGCGCTCCTACCGCAGCGACGAATGGCCGCGCTGGCTGCAGGCGGCAGGCGTCAGTGGCGTGGAAGCGCGCGGGCCGGTATTCGATTCCTCGTTGACGGTCGCGATGGCGGCCGCCGGTGGCGCCGGTGTGGCCTTGCTGCCGCTGCGCATGTTCGAGCAGGAGCTGGCCGAAGGCCGCCTGCTGCAGCCGTTCGGCACCACACTGGAGCTGGGACGCTACTGGCTGACGCGGCTGCGCTCGCGTGCAGAGCGCGAGCCGGCAAAGCGGTTCCGCGAGTGGCTGCAGGCACAGGGCGCGTAACAAAAAAAGGGGACGGAGGGGATTAAGTCGTTTGCGCCACAAACGACTTAATCCCCTCCGTCCCCTTTTTTGCGAGGTCAGGACTCGAGCAGTTCCATCCAGGCGGCTTCGGCCTTTTCCAGCTGTGCGGCGGCGGTTTCGCGATCGCGGCCAAGCACGGCCATGCGCGTGGCATCGGCGTAGTTGGCCGGATCGGCCAGCTGGCGGTCGAGCTCGGCCAGCGCGCTCTCCAGTTCGGCCACCTTGGCCTCGGCGGCCGCCAGCTTGTGCGGGTTCACCGGCTTCTTCTGCACCACCTGCGCCACCGGGGCGGTCTTGACCACCACCGGCTCTTCCACCTGTTCCATGCGCGCCTTGGTGCCCTGCGCCTGCGGGCGGGTACGCAGCCACGCGGCGTAGGCATCCAGGTCGCCATCGAACGGCTCGACCACGCCATCGGCCACGCGCCAGTAGGTATCGCAGACCAGGCCGATCAGATGGCGGTCGTGCGAGACCATCACGATCGCGCCTTCGAAGGTGGCCAATGCTTCGGCCAGCGCTTCGCGCATTTCCAGATCAAGGTGGTTGGTCGGTTCGTCCAGCAGCAGCACGTTCGGCTGCTGCCAGGCGATCAGCGCCAGCGCCAGGCGTGCGCGCTCGCCACCGGAGAAGCCGTCGACCGGCTCGAACGCGCGGTCACCCGGGAAGTTCCACTTGCCGAGGAAGTCGCGGAACGACTGGTTCGGTGCGTCCGGGGCGATCTCGCGGAAGTGCTCCATCGGCGACTGGCCTTCGTGCAGCGACTCCACCGTGTGCTGGGCGAAGTAGCCGATCTTCAGGTCCGGGTGCGCCATGCGCTCGCCGACGATCGGCGCCAGTTCACCCACCAGGGTCTTCACCAGGGTGGTCTTGCCCGCACCGTTCGGGCCGAGCAGTCCGATGCGCTGGCCCGCTTCCAGGCCGAAGCCGACGTTGTGCAGGATCACCGCGTCCTTGCCATAGCCGGCCTCGACGTGGTTCAGGCGGATCAGCGAGAACGGCAGCTTGGCCGGAGGCGCGAACTCGATCCGGAACTCGCGTTCGGCGCGCACCGCTTCGGTGCCGGCCAGCTTGGCCAGGCGCTTCATGCGGCTCTGCGCCTGCGCGGCCTTGCTGGCCTGCGCCTTGAAGCGGTCGATGAAGCTCTGCAGGTGGGCGCGCTCGGCCTGTTCCTTCTCGTGCGCGATCTGCTGCTGGCGCAGCTGTTCGGCGCGCTGGCGCTCGAAATCGGTGTAGCCGCCCGGGTAGAGCTTGGCGCCGCCGCCGTGCAGGTGCAGGGTGTGGGTGGCCACGTTGTCGAGGAACTCGCGGTCATGCGAGATCAACAGCAGGGTGCCGGGGTACTTCAGCAGCCACTGTTCCAGCCAGTACACCGCGTCCAGATCCAGGTGGTTGGTCGGTTCGTCCAGCAGCAGCAGGTCACTGGGCATCATCAGCGCGCGGGCCAGGTTCAGGCGTACGCGCCAGCCGCCGGAGAACGAGGAGACCGCGCGGTGGTGGGTCTCGGCCGGGAAACCAAGGCCGTGGAGCAGCTTGCCGGCGCGCGCTTCGGCGTCGTAGGCCCCCATCTCGGCCATCTTGGTGTGTGCGTTGGCCACCGCCTCCCAGTCTTCGCGGGCGGTCGCCTCGGCCTCTTCGGCCAGCACCGCGGCCACCTCGGTGTCGCCGCCCAGCACAAAGCTCAGCGCCGGGTCCGGCAGCGACGGGGTTTCCTGGGCCACGCTGGCGATACGGACCTTGCCGGGCAGGTCGACGTCACCCTTGTCGGCCTCCAGCTCGCCCTTCACCGCCGCGAACAGGCTGGACTTGCCAGCACCGTTGCGGCCGACCACACCTACCCGGTAACCGGCGTGCAGGGTCAGGTCGACATTGGACAACAGCAGCCGCTCGCCGCGGCGCAAGGCGAAATTACGAAGGGAGATCATCGGGGGAGGGGTCCATATAACCGGATGGAATGTGCTGGTGAGCACTGTTCCTGCGACGTAATTCTAGCGTTAACGAATACTTGACGCGCCCCGGGATGCGCAGTGGCCGACGTTCCTCTCTCCCACGTCCTCGCCGCGCGCGTCCCGGGTCTCCCCCCCGCCGGTGCCGGTCCTGGCTAAATGGTTGCTGCTGCAACGTTTTTTTCAATGACCGGCATTTGACAGGCACTGAATATCCCGTTAATTGCTGTATTGCGCACCGCAACAACCGCCGTCCGCCTCACCCCCGTGATGTCGATTCCGGTGCCGCCCCCGCCAACCGGAGCCCCATCCCGATGACCCGCAAGACCAGCCTGATCGCCGCCGCCGTCGCTGTCGCACTCGGTGGCTCTCCGTTCCTTGCCGCCGCCCAACAGGCCGGCACCGCCGCCAATACCCTGGACACGGTGATCGTCACCGGCACCCGCGTGGCCGACCGCACGGTCGCCGAATCGCAGTCGCCGATCGACATCATCACCCCTGAAGTGCTGCAGTCCACCGGCACCAGTGAGCTGGCCACCGCACTGTCGCGCGCCCTGCCCTCGCTGAACTTCCCGCGCCCGGCCTTGACCGACGGCACCAGTGGCGTGCGCCCGGCGCAGCTGCGCGGCCTGTCGCCAGACCAGGTGCTGGTGCTGGTCAACGGCAAGCGCCGCCACACCTCGGCGATGATCAACGTCAACGGCAGCATCGGCCGTGGCTCGTCGGCGGTGGACATCAATGCGATCCCGATTGCCGCCATCGAGCGCGTGGAAGTGCTGCGCGACGGTGCGTCGGCACAGTACGGCTCGGACGCCATCGCCGGCGTCATCAACATCGTGCTCAAGGGCAGCGGCCGTGGCGGCAGCCTGGCCGTGGACTACGGCCAGTACTCGGCCGGTGACGGCAACAAGTACCAGCTTTCCGGCGATACCGGCGTCGAGTTCGGCAACGGCCGCGGCCGGGTGCACGTGGCCGGCCAGATCAGCCAGCAGGACGAGAGCAACCGCGCCGGCCCGTACCGCGGCACCACGCCGAACACCGGCAACTTCCCGAGCATCGGCCAGAAGACCTTCATCGTCGGCGACCCGCGCGTGGATGCCACCGCCGCCTCGGCCAACGCCAGCTTCGACTTCAGCGACCACGTGACCGGCTACGCCAGCGCGCTGCTCAGCAACCGCGACATCACCTCGTTTGCGTTCTACCGCTCGCGCAACCACAGCGGGCAGAGCGCGCTGCTGGCGCAGACCTACCCGGACGGCTACGTGCCGGAGATCAACCAGTATTCCAAGGACCGCTCGCTGGTGGCCGGCGTCAAGGGCAACACCGACAGCGGCTGGACCTGGGACCTGAGCCTGAACCACGGCGAGAACACCCTCGACTTCCACACCCGCAACAGCATCAACTACAGCCTCGGTGCGACCAGCCCGCGCTCGTTCTACGACGGTACGCTGAAGTACCAGCAGGACATCTTCAATGCCGATCTGACCAAGTCGCTGGACTGGGGCCTGGCCTACCCGGTCACGCTGTCCTTTGGCGGTGAGTACCGCAAGGAGAAGTGGGACCAGAACCCGGGCGAACTGAACTCGTACACCGGCAGCGGCGCGCAGGGCTTCGCGGGCTTCACCCCGACCAATGAAGTGCATGCCGACCGCCACAACTACGCGGTCTATGCTGGCCTGGAAGCGGACCTGACCGAGAAGTTCTCGGCCGGCATCACCGGCCGCTACGAGGACTACTCGGACTTCGGCGACCGCTTCTCCGGCAAGCTGTCGGCGCGCTATGCGTTCACCGACAAGGTCGCGCTGCGTGCGACCGCCTCCAGCGGTTTCCGCGCGCCCTCGCTGGCGCAGCAGGGCTACCAGGCGGTCACCAGCCAGTTCCTCAATGGCGTGTTCGTCGAGCGTGGCACCTTCCCGACCACCAGCCCGGCCGCGCAGGCGCTGGGCGCCTCGCCGTTGAAGGCCGAAACCTCCACCTCCTACAGCCTGGGCCTGGTGCTGCAGCCGGTCGACCGCCTGTACATCACCGTCGATGCCTACCAGATCGACATTGATGACCGCATCGCGCTGTCGTCCAGCATCACCACCAACGCGGCCACCAGCGCGCTGCTGGGCACCCTGGGCCTGCCGCAGGTGACCGCGTTCTCCTACTTCACCAACGGCCTGGATACGCGCACCCGTGGCGTCGACTTCGTGTCCAGCTATACGGTGCCGTTCAGCGCCAGCAGCCTGGAGCTGACCGCTGCGTACAGCTACAACGACACCGAAGTGCGCCGTGTCGGCGGCCCCCCGCCGGTGTTCGGCACGCTGGGCCTGACCCAGTCGCTGATCGGTCGCGATGAAATTGGCCGCATCGAGGACAGCTACCCGCGCGACAAGGCGATCCTGAGCGGCACCTGGCGTTCGGACCACTGGGAGCTGGGCCTGGCCGCCACCCGCTACGGCAAATTCACCGTGCGCAACTCGGCCACCGCCCTGCGTGACCAGACCTACGGCGATGCCTGGGTGGTGGATGCCTCGGCCAGCTACAAGCCGAGCAGCAACTGGACCCTGACCGTGGGCGCCGACAACCTGCTGGACAAGTACCCGGACCGCACCGAAGACCTGCAGAACTCCACCTTCGGCATGCTGCCGTACAGCAACTACTCGCCGTTCGGCTTCAACGGCGCGTATGTGTACGGGCGGATCAAGTACACCTGGTAAGCGAGGCTCTGGTAGTGCCGGCCGCGGGCCGGCAACCCCGGGCCGCATCTGGAGGAGAGCCCCTTCTTGTTGAAGGGGCGCGCCGAAGGCGGGGGTAGAGGAGAAATGCGTGGGCAAACCCGCCGGCCACGGCACGTGGACGGCGGGTTTGCCGTATCTGGCTTCATCGGTGAAAATCGGGGCATCCCCCCGTTTGCCTGCGAGTGCCGATGCACCATGACACCGACCTGATCAACATCGTTGCCGTTGGCCTGGGGCTCGCCTTCATCTTCGGCGCGCTGGCCAACAAGCTCCGCTTGTCTCCCCTGGTCGGTTACCTGATTGCTGGCATCTGCGTAGGCCCGTTCACCCCCGGCTTCGTCGCCGACCAGGCGCTGGCCAACCAGCTGGCCGAACTGGGCGTGATGCTGCTGATGTTCGGCGTCGGCCTGCACTTCTCGCTGAAGGACCTGATGGCGGTCAAGGCGATCGCCATCCCCGGCGCCATCGGCCAGATCGCGGTGGCCACCCTGCTCGGCTGGGGTGTGGCCTCGCTGATGGGCTGGCCGGCCATCCACGGCGTCATCTTCGGTTTCTCGCTGGCCACCGCCAGTACCGTGGTGCTGCTGCGGGCGATGGAGGAACGCCGCCTGCTGGAGACGATGCGCGGCAAGATCGCGGTCGGCTGGCTGATCGTGGAAGACCTGGCCTGCGTGCTGGCACTGGTGATGATGCCGGTGATGGCCGGCGTGTTCGGCCCCGACGCGGCCAAGGAGTCGCACTCGCTCGGCAGCGTGCTGGCCGACATCGGCTGGACCTTCGTGCAGCTGGGCCTGTTCGTGGCGGTGATGCTGGTGGTCGGGCGCCGGGTCATCCCGTGGATCCTGGAGCGCATCGCCGGTACCGGTTCGCGTGAGCTGTTCACTCTGTCGGTGCTGGCGATCGCGCTGGGCGTGGCGTTCGGTTCGGCGATGTTGTTCGGTGTCTCGTTCGCGCTGGGCGCGTTCTTCGCCGGCATGCTGCTCAACGAATCGGAGCTGAGCCACAAGGCCGCGCATGATTCGTTGCCGCTGCGCGATGCGTTCGCGGTGCTGTTCTTTGTGTCGGTCGGCATGCTGTTTGACCCCAACATCCTCGTCCAGCATCCGTGGCAGGTGCTGGCCACCGTCGCCATCATCATGTTCGGCAAGTCGGCGGCGGCATTTTTCATCGTGCGTGCGTTCGGCCACCCGACCAGCACCGCGTTGACCATCTCGGCCAGCTTGGCACAGATCGGCGAGTTCGCCTTCATCATCGCCGGCCTCGGCGTGGCGCTGCAGATCCTGCCGAAGGAAGGCCAGTCGCTGGTGCTGGCCGGTGCGCTGGTGTCGATCATGCTCAACCCGCTGGTATTCGGGCTGCTGGACCGTTGGCAGGCCAAGCAGGAGCAGTCCCCGCAGGCACCCGAGCCGCCTGAAGCCATCGGCCCGTCACGGGACCTGCATGACCACGCCATCGTGATCGGCTATGGCCGGGTGGGCAGCGAACTGGCGCAGGTGCTGAGCGATCGTGGCGTGCCGGTGCTGGTGATCGATGACAACAAGGAACACGTGGAGGCGGCGCACGCCAAGGGCCTGGCGGCGATCCGCGGCAGTGCGGCGGCCGACCGGGTGCTGGCCGAGGCCCATCCTGAGCGGGCGAAGATTGCGGTGCTGGCGATTCCGCAGCCGCTGGAAGCCGGTGAGGCGCTGGCCAAGCTGCGTGCGATCAACCCGGGCCTGACCCTGCTGGCGCGCGCGCACAGCGATGCGGAAGTGAAGCATTTGCTGGAACACGGTGCCGATGGCACGGTGATGGCCGAACGTGAGCTGGCGTACTCGCTGGCGGAGATGATCATGTCCACACCGCCGTACCGGAATCTGGGGCAGCACAGCATTCCGGTGGTGTGAGGGGCGTGGGTGCGGCAGGGCTTGCAGCCCTGCCCCTGCCGAGGCAACAGCAAAGGCAAAGGCAAAAGCTGACTATCCGTGGGATGGCGGGGTGGGTCCGGTTGCAGGGGACGCCGTGAATCCGTCCATGGAGGCTCGGTCGCGCCATCCATGGCGCTCACGCCCCCGCAACCGGACCCACCCCGCCTTCGACAGTTCCCCGCTGCTGTTGGTGCATTGGGTCAGATCCGTTTTCCGCAGGAAAACGGATCTGACCCCGGAAACAAAAAAATCCCCGGTCGACCCGCATCGACCGGGGATCTGGATCGCCACGTTGCCACGCCTTGGAGAGGCAGTTCCACCGTAGCGCATCGCGGCGCGGGTGGTGATCGCCTGTGGCGATGACGACCAAGCGTGTGGCTATCAGGCGCTGGCCAGGGCCTGTTCCAGGTCGGCACGCAGGTCGCCGATATGTTCGATGCCGATCGACAGCCGCACGGTGTCCTCACCGACGCCGGCCTTGGCCAGTTCCGCCGCATCCAACTGGCGGTGGGTGGTCGAGGCGGGATGGGTGGCCAGTGACTTCGCATCGCCGAGGTTGACCAGGCGGGTGAACAATTTCAGCGCGTCAAGGAAACGTGCGCCTGCCTCGCGCCCGCCCGGCAGGCCGAAGGTCAGCACGCCCGAGCCGTGCCCACCCAGATAGCGCTGCGCGGCGGCGTGCTCGGGATCGTCGGCCAGTCCGGCGTAGCGCACCCACGCTACCTTGGCGTGCGCCTTCAGGTACTGCGCGACGGCCAGTGCATTGGCGTTGATGCGTTCCATGCGCAGGGCCAGGGTCTCGATGCCCTGCAGGATCAAGAACGCATTGAACGGCGACAACGCAGCGCCGGTATTGCGCAATGGCACCACCCGCGCTCGGCCGATGTAGGCCGCCGGCCCCAGCGCTTCGGTATAGACCACGCCGTGGTAACTGGGGTCGGGCTGGTTGAGCCGCGCGAAGCGTTGGGGCTGTGCGGTCCAGTCGAAGCGGCCCGAATCGATGATCGCGCCGCCGAGGCTGGTGCCGTGGCCGCCCAGGTACTTGGTCAGCGAATGCACCACGATGTCGGCGCCGTGCTCGAATGGGCGCAGCAGGAACGGCGTGGCCACGGTGTTGTCGACGATCAGGGGCACGCCAGCGGCATGCGCGACCTCCGCAATCGCAGCGATGTCGGTGACGTTGCCGCGCGGGTTGCCGATGGATTCGACGAACACCGCCTTGGTGCGCTCGTCGATCAGCGCGGCGAACGCAGAAGGATCAGCCGGATCAGCAAAGCGCGCTTGGATGCCGTACTGCGGCAGCGTGTGCGCCAGCAGGTTGAGGCTGCCGCCATACAGCGCGCTGGAGGCGACGATGTTGTCGCCGGCCTCTGCAATGGTCTGGAGGGCATAGGTGATCGCGGCCTGCCCCGAGGCCAGCGCCAGCGCACCGATGCCGCCTTCCAGCGCAGCCAGGCGCTGCTCCAGTACGTCGGTGGTGGGGTTCATGATGCGCGTATAGATATTGCCCGGTACCTTCAGGTCGAACAGATCGGCACCGTGCTGGGTGTCATCGAAGGCATACGCCACCGTCTGGTAGATCGGCACCGCCACCGCGCGGGTAGTCGGGTCGGGACGGTAGCCGCCGTGCACGGCCAGGGTTTCCAGTTGCCACTGCGGATCGCTCATTGCGCCAGGCTCCATCCGGGGAAACCGCCACCATAGGCCAGCCGTCGCCCGCCGCTGAAAGCTGCTGGCGATGACGCCCATACCGGGGGTTATCAGGTTGGCCGCGATTCAGGCAGCGGTCACGGGGCGTTGATAGGCTTCGCCGCCGGGCGCTCCTGCCCGGGCACGGAGGCCCCACGCGCATGCAGCCATCCCCCTGGACACCCACCGCCAACGGTACCCCGACCCAGGTCTTGTTGGTGGAGGACGACCGTCGCCTGGCAGAGCTGGTCAGCGACTATCTCCACGAACATGGTTTCGCCGTGCAGCATGTGGCGCGCGGTGACCTTGCCGGCGCGGCCTGCCGCCAGCATGCGCCCGAGCTGGTGGTACTGGACCTGATGCTGCCCGGCCTCGGCGGCATCGACGTGTGCCGGCAGATCCGCAGTTTCTCCGACGTGCCGATCCTGATGCTGACCGCCTGCGAAGACGACATCGAGCAGGTGCTGGGCCTGGAATCGGGCGCCGATGACTATGTGCACAAACCGATCGAGCCGCGCCTGCTGCTGGCCCGCCTGCGCGCCCTGCTGCGCCGCCGCCATGGCAGCAGCAACACCGGCACACCCAGCCGTCTGATGCATGGCGAACTGCTGATCGACCGCATGCAGCGCGAAGTGCACCTGCACGGTCAGCAGGTCGAGCTGGGCACCACGGAATTCGAGATCCTGTGGCTGCTGGCCAGCCAGCCGGGGCAGATCCTGTCGCGCGACCATATCCTGCAGGCGGTGCGCGGCATCGGCTTTGACGGCCTGGACCGCAGTGTCGATGTCAGCATCGGCAAGCTGCGCCGCAAGCTCGGCGATGATGCGCGCGAACCGCGGCGGATCAAGACCGTGTGGGGCCGTGGCTACCAGTTCAATCCGTCGGCCTGGACCGCATGAAGCGGCTGTTCCTGTGGTTGTGGTTTATCACGGGTGCCTGCTTCCTGGTGTCGGTGTTCTTCCTCAACCACATCCTGGACGGCATCTACACGCCCGTGCAGGATCGCGTCTTCGTCCAGCAGGTGCGTGGTCAGGTGTACGCCCTGCGCAGTGGCCTGGCCGGCCTGGATGCCGACCAGCAGCGTGAGCGCCTGCAGCAGTGGCAGCCACACTACGGCATCGCCCTGACCCTGCTCGACAAACCTCCCGCACTCGACGCGCAGGAAGAGGTGGCCGTGAAGGCCGATGGTTTCATCGTGCGCGATCAATACCAGCAGGTCCTGCTGCCCATCGAGGGCAGCGATGGCCGCTGGCTGCACCTGCGCCTGCCTGGCGCGGTGCAGATGACGACGTACATGACCATCGCCGCCTACCTCAGCATCCTGCTGCTGGTGGGCGCCAGCCTGTACGCGTGGGTGCGCCTGCTCTGGCGCGACCTGGAAGCGCTGCGCCTGCACGCCGACCGCATCGGCGCTGGCGATCTGCAGGCACGTGCGCAGGTCTCGCCACGCTCGCAGATCCGGGTCATCGTCGACCACTCCAACCGCATGGCGGCACGCGTGGCCGAACTGGTGCAGCGCCAGCGCGACCTGACCCATGCGATCTCGCACGAGCTGCGCACGCCGATCGCGCGCGTTGCCTTCGGCCTGGACCTGATGCAGGACAGCGATGACCGCGAACGCCGCGAACGGCTGGCACAGGGCCTGCACGGCGATCTGGCCGAGCTCAACCGGCTGGTCAGCGAACTGCTGGCCTATGAGCGCCTGGAGCATCCCAGCGAAGGCGAGCCGATGCAGCGCATCGAAGCCAACGACTGGCTGCAGGCCTGCCTGGCCGATGCACGCCGTGATGCCGAACGCGCCGGCGTGGTCCTGCGCGTGCAACCCAGTGCATTGCCACGGGTGGATGCCGAGCCGCGCCTGCTGCAGCTGGCACTCAGCAATCTGGTGGGCAATGCGCTGCGCCATGCGCGCTCGCAGGTGGAAGTCTCGCTGGTCGGTGTCAGCGGCCGCGCCTGCCTGCGCGTGGATGACGATGGCCCCGGCATCGCCGAAGCCGATCGGGAGAAGGTGATGCGCCCGTTCACCCGCCTGGATGACAGCCGCAGCCGCGATACCGGAGGCTTCGGCCTGGGCCTGGCCATCGTCAGCCGCATTGCCGTCCGCCACGGCGGCGAGCTTCGCATCAGCCGCGCCACGTTGGGCGGCGCGCGCCTGGAGATGCACTGGCCGCTGGCTGCCAGCTGAACGCCCTTGGGCGCAATTACAGTTGATTACAACTCCCGCACAACTGCGGACGGATCGGTCGCCGGCGTATCGCCACGCTAGCGACCCTGCAGCACTCGCCGGATGCGCGCGCTGCCTTCCTCCCATTGTCGAGAGTTTCCATGTCCCAGCTTCGCCGTTCCCCCGCCCTGCTCTGCCTGGCCCTGCTGCCGCTGTTCGCCGCACCGATCGCCCACGCCAGGGATGACCACTGGACCTTCGAGCTCGCTGCCGGCGGTGGCGTGGCGCCGCGCTACAGCGGCAGCGAGGAGTATCGTGCGACGCCGTCGTTGTCCTTTGATGTCACCTCGCCGGGTGGATGGTTTCTGGGCACCACTGGCATTGGCTGGGGCACCTCCATCGGCGAGCACACCCGCGTGCGCGCGTATGTCGGCGCCAGCGGCATCCGCAAGGAAAAGGACTCGCTGCTCGGCGGTTCCGACTTCCTGCGCGGCATGGGTGATATCGATACCCGTCCCCTGGTCGGCGTCTCGGCTGGTTATACGCTGGGCGAAGCCGTGCTGAGCGGCTCCTGGCAGTTCACCGGCAAGGACGAGGACAAGGCCGAGAACGGCCTGGCCACCCAGCAGATCCATCTGAACCTGAGCATGCCGCTGTTCGACCTGGCCGGCGGCGTGGTCAGCGGCAGCGTGTCCACCGACTACGGCAACCGCGGTTACATGCAGACCTGGTACGGCGTCAGCCCGGAACAGGCGGCGCGTACCGGCTTTGCCGAGCACAAGCCAAAGGCCGGCCTGGTCAGTGCCGGTGTCGGCCTGAAGTGGAGCCACCGCGTGGGCCGCAACGGCAACTGGTACATCTCGGCCGAAGGCACGCGCCTGCTCGGTGATGCCGCCGACAGCCCGATCGTGCAGAAGGCGAACCAGTTCGGCTTGATGAGCGGCTATACGCACCGCTTCTGAGTGAGCGCCGGGCATGGCCCGGCATACCTCGCAGGAAACGGGGCGCTGCGGCCAGGCGGCGCCCCGTGTGAATCACGCTTTGGCGAACACCAGGCGACCGCCGTCGTTGCCAACCTCGATGGTGTCGCCGTTGACAAAGGCGCCGGACAGGATCTGCTGCGCCAGCGGATTTTCCAGTTGCGACTGGATTGCACGCTTCAACGGGCGCGCGCCATAGACCGGATCGAAGCCGACGTTGCCGAGCAGATCGAACGCCGCATCGGAGACCGACAGCTTCAACCCGCGCTCGGCCAGGCGCTTCTCCAGCCCGCGCATCTGGATGCGCGCGATCTGCTTGATCTGCTGCTTGTCCAGCGGGTGGAACACCACGATGTCGTCCAGGCGGTTGATGAACTCCGGACGGAAGTGCGCCTGCACCACGCCCATCACCGCCGCCTTCATCTGCGTGTAGGCCTCCGGACTGTCGTCGGCGCTCATGTCCTGGATCTGGTGCGAGCCCAGGTTCGAGGTCATCACGATGACGGTGTTGCGGAAGTCCACGGTGCGGCCCTGGCCGTCGGTCAGGCGGCCATCGTCCAGCACCTGCAGCAGGATGTTGAACACATCCGGATGCGCCTTCTCCACTTCGTCCAGCAGGATCAGCGAGTACGGACGGCGACGCACGGCCTCGGTCAGGTAGCCACCTTCCTCGTAGCCGACATAGCCCGGAGGCGCGCCGATCAGGCGGGCGACGCTGTGCTTCTCCATGAACTCGCTCATGTCGATGCGGATCATCGCGTCGGCACTGTCGAACAGGAATTCGGCCAGCGACTTGCACAGCTCGGTCTTGCCGACGCCGGTCGGGCCGAGGAACAGGAACGAGCCGGCCGGACGGTTCGGATCGGACAGGCCTGCACGCGAGCGGCGCACGGCATCGGAGACGACCTTGATCGCTTCCTCCTGGCCGACCACGCGGTTGTGCAGCACCTCTTCCATGCGCAACAGCTTGTCGCGCTCGCCTTCGAGCATCTTGTTGACCGGGATGCCGGTCCAGCGCGATACGACTTCGGCAATCTCCTCGTCGGTCACGCGGTCCTGCACCAGCTTGAAGTCCTTGTGCTCGGCTTCCTGGGCCGCAGCCAGCTGCTTTTCCAGTTGTGGCAACAGGCCGTACTGGATCTCGCTCATCTTGGCGAAATCCTGGCGGCGCTGCGCGGCTTCCAGCTCCAGCTTGGCCTGCTCGACCTGTTCCTTGATCTTGGTTGCGCCCTGCAGCGCGGCCTTCTCCGACTTCCAGATTTCATTGAGATCGGAGAACTCGCGCTCCAGCGCATCGATGTCCTTCTCCAGATCGGCCAGGCGCTGCCGCGAGGCTTCGTCCTTCTCCTTTTTCAGCATCTCGCGCTGGATCTTCAGCTGGATCACCCGGCGTTCCAGGCGATCCAGCTCCTCCGGCTTGGAGTCGATCTCCATGCGCAGGCGTGAGGCGGCTTCGTCCATCAGGTCGATGGCCTTGTCCGGCAGCTGGCGGTCGGTGATGTAGCGGTTGGACAGCGTGGCTGCAGCCACGATGGCCGGGTCGGTGATTTCCACACCGTGGTGCACGGCGTACTTTTCCTTCAGGCCGCGCAGGATCGCGATGGTGTCCTCCACCGACGGCTCGCCCACGAACACCTTCTGGAAGCGGCGCTCCAGCGCAGCGTCCTTCTCGATGTATTTGCGGTACTCATCCAGCGTGGTCGCACCGATGCAGTGCAGCTCGCCGCGTGCCAGCGCCGGCTTCAGCATGTTGCCGGCATCCATCGCGCCATCAGCCTTGCCGGCGCCGACCATGGTGTGCAGCTCGTCGATGAACAGGATGATCTGGCCTTCGTTCTTGGCCAGGTCGTTGAGCACGCCCTTCAGGCGCTCCTCGAATTCACCGCGGAACTTGGCGCCGGCGATCAGCGCGCCCATGTCCAGCGACAGCACGCGCTTGCCGCGCAGGCCCTCGGGTACTTCGTCGTTGATGATGCGCTGGGCCAGCCCTTCCACGATCGCGGTCTTGCCCACGCCGGGTTCGCCGATCAGCACCGGGTTGTTCTTGGTCCGGCGCTGCAGCACCTGGATGGTGCGGCGGATTTCCTCGTCACGGCCGATCACCGGGTCGAGCTTGCCGCTCTCGGCCCGCGCGGTCAGGTCGATGGTGTACTTCTCCAGCGCCTGCCGCTGCTCCTCGGCATTCTCCGACTGCACGTTCTCGCCGCCACGCAGCTTGTCGATCGCCGCCTGCAGGCGCGTCTTGTCGGCACCAGCGGCGCGCAGCGCCATGCCCAGCGTGCCGCCATCGTCCAGCGCCGCCAGCACGAACCA
This sequence comes from Stenotrophomonas thermophila, assembly GCF_001499715.1. Taxonomy (NCBI): domain Bacteria; kingdom Pseudomonadati; phylum Pseudomonadota; class Gammaproteobacteria; order Lysobacterales; family Lysobacteraceae; genus Stenotrophomonas; species Stenotrophomonas thermophila. The sequence continues at coordinate 44,489 of NZ_CVIW01000025.1, forward strand.
CTCGCTGGCAATGAAGGCGTCACCATGCTGCTGCGCCAGCTTGTCGGTCTGGTTCAGCAGGCGCCCCAGATCATTGCCCATCGAGACATTGCCGGCCTGGCCGGATACCTTGGGCAGTGCGTCCAGCGCCTCGGTCAGGCGCTCGCGCAGGACGGGCACGTTCACCCCGGCCTGGGCCAGCAGCGGGCGCGTGCTGCCACCCTGCTGGTCCAGCAGCGCGCTGAACAGGTGAACCGGTTCGATGATGCTGTTGTCGCGGCCCACGGCCAACGACTGTGCGTCTGCCAGCGCCTGCTGGAAACGCGAGGTGAGCTTGTCCATCCGCATTGCGAATCCTCATCGGTCTTCAGGGCCGGCCTGGGCCGGCAATGCTGGAAAGATGCGGTTGCCCCACCCGGTTTCAAGGGTGACTGCGACTGCACCCCGGGGCCAGTCAGCCTGCGGCCAGCATGCCGGAGCGCGTGTGGTCGGCGCGTTGATCCCGATCAGTTCCGCACGGTGGACGGGCTCAGCGGGTGATCGCGCTGCGGATCGCCCGCAGTTGCTGCTTGATCGCCCGCGCCTGTGCAGGATCCATGCGTAGCAGGGCCTTCTGCCCGATCGAGCGTGACTGCAGGGTGGGATCGACGAAGCGATAGCGGCCGCGCTCATCGCGCTGTACCGCAGGCGCCTGGTCCAGTTCCGGGGTGTCCAGCAGATGGTCGATCACCGCGACCAGGCGATCATTGAAATATCCGTCGGGCCGGCCCAGGTCGACGTAGGCCTGCTGGATCAACGGATAGAAGCGCTTGTACGCGGTAGCCATTGCCGCCGGATCCAGCGCAGTGAAAGCCTGCACATAGGGCGCATAACGTGCCGAGTTGCTTGCCGCGATGCGTTCCCCGCCCTCGCCAGGCTCGACCTGCAGGTTGCCCGGCAGCGGCCGTGCGGCCAGCGCCGTCGGCGGCACGCTTGGCTTGTCCAGGTTGTCGACCTGGGTGACCAGGCGCTGGATCAGGTGATCGCGCAGCAGCAGGGTCATCGGCCCCTCGCCCTGGAACAGTTGGCTCAGTGCGCCCCAGGCCGCGGCATCGCTGTCAGCCAGTTTCGGCAGCGCCGGGTCGGCGGCGGCCTCGGTATCCAGCGGGTGCCTGATCGACGGCGGTGCTGGCGCGGGTTCTACGGCTGCCTGCGGTTGTGGCGGTGCGCTGGTACTGGCGGGGGTTGATTGAACCGGCACCGAAACACCGTCGGCCAGGCGCTTCAGCTGATCGCGGAACAACCAACCGCCCGCGCAACCGATCACCACCACGCCCAACACCCTGGGCCATACCGCCTTTCCACTCTGCATGATGCAGCACCTCGTTTCACACGCATGGACAAGGTGGGACCCCACTGATTCCAGCGGGTTCCCCACCTGTTCCGCTGCCGTTCGGGTTCGGCCTGCACCAGAACCGCGCTCACGCCTGCTTTGCATGTCCCGCGCGACGCTGTGGGTCTTTTCATGTGGAGGCACTGCCATGCAGTACGCGCTGTATTACTGGACCGGCATCCAGGGCCGCGGCGAGTTCGTGCGCCTGGCGCTGGAGGATGCCGGCGCCAACTACATCGACATGGCGCGGGTGCACGGCGATGCGGTGATGCAGCCATTCCTGGATGGCAGCAGTGACGGGCCACAGCCCTTTGCACCGCCGTTCCTGAAGGCCGGCCGCCAGGTCATCGCGCAGGTCGCGGCGATCCTGGATTTCCTCGGCCCGACGCTGGACCTGGTGCCACAGGCGGCCTCGCGGCGGATGCAGGCGCTGCAACTGCAGCTGACCATCGCCGATCTGGTGGCCGAGGTGCACGACACCCACCATCCGATCGCCGCGTCGAAGTACTACGAAGAACAGAAGACCGAAGCCAAGGCGCGCGCTGCGTCCCTGCGCGGCGAGCGGCTGCCGAAGTTCCTGGGCTACTTCGAACAGGTGCTGGCCGCCAACGGTGGCCGCCACGCACTGCGCGAGCATTCGTATGTGGATCTGTCGCTGTTCCAGCTGTTGAGCGGGCTGGACTACATGTTTCCACGCCGCATGCAGGCACTTGCCCACACCGTGCCCCTGCTGCGTGCGCTGCAGGCGCGGGTGGCGAAGCGGCCGAACATCGCCGCCTATCTGGCCTCGGAGCGGCGGTTGCCGTTCAACACCAACGGCATCTTCCGCCACTACCCGGAACTGGACGCCGAACGGTAGTGCCAGCCGCTGGCCGGCAGAGCGCGCTGTGATCATTCGCCGCCTGCAACACGCCCCTGTAGGGCCGAGCCATGCTCGGCTCAGAGCAGCCGAGCGCAGGCTCGGCTCTACAGAGCACCAGAAGTGGAAGGAGCGGTAGCGCCGGGCCATGCCCGGCGTCACCGGTCAATGATCGGTGCGATCGCCCAGCGGCTTCACCGGCTGTTTCTGCAGTGACAACAATCCCAGCAGCACCGCCAGCGCCACGTAGGCGCCCGCGAACTGCCAGCTGATGATGCGCGCCAATCCTTCCAGCTCCCACGGCAGATAGATGCCACCGCGCGGATCCACCGAGTGGATCAGCCCGAACAGCGTCAGCAACGCCGCCACCAGCAGGAACCCGCAGGCCCGGCGCAGGCGGCCATCGACCATCGCCGCCACGGCCGAGATCCACAGCATCGAGGTGATGATGAAGCCATTGCCCAGGGTGAAGATCACCGCCAGCTCCGGCAGGCCGTGGCCGTCGAGCTTCGTCAGCAGTTGCGGCAGCTGATCCGGTGCGATCCAGCCGGGTGCCTTGATCGCCAGCAGGTAGGCCACAGACGGCAGGAAACCGAACACCATCGCGCCGGTATGGTGGCGCGGCGTGGCCTGGAACGCCTGGGTGGTGATGTCGATGGCCACGTACACGATGATCGGTGCCAGCACCGCCAGCGGCAGCCACTGCACCAGCCCGGAGATGATGCCGAGCATGCCGCCGATGCCGACGAACAGGCCGGTCAGCAGCGTATAGCCGCTGCGCGCGCCCATGTGCTTGTAGGCGGGCTGGCCGATGTACGGCGTGGTCTGCGCGACGCCGCCACACACACCGGCCACCAGCGTGGCCACCGCTTCCACCAGCAGGATGTCGCGGGTGCGGTAGTCATCGCCGGCCGCACGCGCGCTTTCGGATACGTTGATGCCACCGACCACCATCAGCAGGCCGAACGGCAGCAGCAGCGGCAGGTAGGTCATCGCGGTGGGCAGGCCGTCGAGGAAGCCCAGCGTCGGCAGCGGCAGCACCACCTGCGGCGGCACCCACGCCGGCACATGAAAGCCCGGCGCACCCAGCCCGGCCAGACCGAGGCCGTAATACAGCACGGTACCGAACACGAAGGCCAGCAGCACGCCCGGGCCACGCACCGGCAACTTGCCCTTGGCGATCAGCACATACAGCAGCAGGCCCAGCGTGGTGAAGCCGACCAGCGGCGAGCGCAGCGTTTCCAGCAGCGGCAGCAGGCCCATCAGCACCAGCGCGATGCCGGCGATGGAACCCAGCAGCGCGGCACGCGGCAGGGCGCGGGTGACCGCTTCACCGAAGAACGACAGCACGAACTTGAGCACGCCCATGATGACCAGCGCCGCCATGCCCAGCTGCCAGGTGGCGATGCCCGCCGCGTGCGGGTCCATGCCCTGCTGCTTGAAAGCGATGAAGGCCGGGCCGAGCACCAGCAGCGCCATGCCGATGCTGGTCGGTGCATCCAGACCGAGCGGCATGGCGGTGACGTCGTCGCGGCCGGTACGCGCGGCCAGCCGGCGTGCCATCAGGGTGTACAGCAGGTTGCCGACCAGCACGCCGAAGGCGGTGCCGGGGAACATGCGGCCAAACACCACGTCGGCGGGGAACTGGAAGATCCCGACCAGGGCCATGGCGATGAAGCCGAGGATGGAGAGGTTGTCGACGACCAGGCCGAAGAAGCCGTTGAAGTCACCGGCGACGAACCAGCGACGCGGTGCGGCGGAAGCGGGAGCGGACATGGAAGGGGCGGTGGGGGTGGGGACCGCCGATGGTAGGCCCAGCGGGGCCGGCGCGCCAATTCCGTCGTGGAATGATGGGTTCCAGCCAACGGCGGGGCCCCTCGTGGCTGGGCGCGGGTAGAGTCGACTGTTAGTCGACTGGCATTGCCAGTTGGGCCGGTCGGGTAGGCTACGCAGGGGGCGCTGCAAGTACGTCCCTGTAAGCTCGATCGCCGCATCCTTGCGGCTCACGCCCCTGCGCAGCCTACCCGACCGGCCCCTGACAATTTCCTGCGCGTACCAGCCACGGAAGAGAATCAAAAGATCAAAAATAAAGGCAGGCTCTCGTTGTAGCGCCGAGCGCATGCTCGGCTGCTGTACGCCAAGCCTCTGAGCCGAGCATGGCTCGGCTCTACAAGAACGATTCGACCATTTCCACGCAATCCACGCATGGCGTGGATCTACCGGCAGATCGCGATGATCTGTCTAAGGCGGGGTGGGTCCGGTTGCGGGGGCGTGAGCCCAT
>NZ_CVIW01000026.1:0-43250 GCF_001499715.1 Stenotrophomonas thermophila
GACTCTACAAAAGCATTTTCCGATTGTTTGCACGTCATCCACGCGTGGCGTGGACCTACTGGCAGATCGCGGGAAAGTGTCGAAGGCCGGGTGGGGGCGGTTGCGGGGGTGTCTGCGGCATGGATGCCGCGGCCAAGCCTCCAGGGACGGATTTACGGCGTCCCCCGCAACCCGACCCACCCCGCCCTCCCACGGAATGCACGCCTTGGCTTCCGACGTTGACGTTGCCTCGGCGGGTGCAGGGCGCAGCCCTGCCGGTCACCCCAGTTCGATCCGCCGCCCTTGCTGGGCACTGTCCATGCCCGCCTGCAGCAACCGCATCAACTGCAGTGCCTGCACCGGGCTGACCGTAGCTTCGCCGTCGCCGTGCATCGCCGCGGCGAACTGCGCATACAGCCGCCGGTAGTCGCCAGGCAGGTTGTCCACCGTCGTGCGCTGCACGTTGTCTTCGGCATCGCAGCGCACCAGCTCACCATGCCGCGGATCGATACCCCAGCCTGGCGCACCGGGTGCCACACCGCGGCGCAGCTGCGCCTCCTGCACGTCCAGGCCGTGCTTGATCCAGCTGGCCTTGCTGCCATGCACGCTGAAGTGCGGGGTCTGCGCCGCGACCAATGAACCGGAATGGAGGATCGCGCGATGCCGCGGGTAGTGCAGCACGGCGTGGAAGTAATCGATGCCGCTGCCGCCTTGGCGCAGCACGGCAAGATCCGCATCGATCGCCTCGGGCCAGCCGAACAGCACCAGCATCTGGTCCAGCAGATGCGGACCCAGGTCGTACCACAGGCCACTACCGGGCCCGTCCTGCTCGCGCCAGCGATCGCGCACCTGCGGCCGGTAACGGTCGAAATGCGCATGGCACTCGGCCACGTCGCCCAGTGCGCCTTCGGCCAGCAGCGCCTGCAGGGTGAGGAAATCCGCATCGAAGCGCCGGTTCTGGAACACGGTGGCGATGCGGCCGGCGCTGCGTGCCGCAGCCAGTACCGCTTCGGCTTCAGCGACATCCAGCGCAAACGGCTTGTCGACCAGCACGTGCTTGCCGGCGGCCAGCGCCGCGATTGCAAGCGGCGCGTGCTGCGCGTTCGGTGTGGCAATCACCACCGCGTCCACGGCCGGATCGTCGAACACGTCCTGCGGCATCGCACGCACGTGCACGTCGCTGAACGCGCGCAGCAATGTGTCGCGCTGCGAACTGACGATGCTGTGCAGCGCCAGCCCGGGTGTGTGCTGGATCAGCGGCGCATGGAAGACGCGGCCGGCGAGGCCGTAGCCGATCAGGGCCAGTTGCAGGTCGGGTCGCATGGCAGAGCTCCGGCTGTGGGAAGGGGAGGGTATACGACGGGTGGTGGCAGGCCAAACTGAACCGTTGCCCCAGGAAACAGTCCGATTCACGGCGGCATGACCGCAGCGCCACGCCTGCTCTACGGCGGCTTGTCCAGACTGGCAGCACATCCCGAAGGAGTACGACACGATGAGCAATACCTCCCGCACACTGATTGCTTCTGCCTTGACGCTGGGCCTGGCGCTGTCCTCCTCGGCTGCATTTGCCAAGGATCCCGCTGCCAAGAGCCCGCCGACCAGCAGCCATCCGGCCACGCATGCTGATCGCCATGACTCCAATGAGCCTGTGACCGATACCTGGATCACCACCAAGGTGAAGGCCGACCTGCTGGCCAGCAGCAACGTTCCGGGCACGGAGATCAAGGTGGAAACCGTGAACGGCGTTGTCAGCCTGAGCGGCGCGGTGGCCTCCCAGGCCGAGAAGGACAAGGCGGTTGCCACTGCCAAGGGCATCAAGGGCGTGACCCGCGTCGATGCCGCTGCACTGAAGGTCAGCACTGCTGCCAAGCGCTGACCTGGCGGAGTGGGCGCCCCGGTATGGGGCGCCCACTCCCGCGTGAAGCCGAGCCGTGTTCGGCTGCCGTCGAGTTCCAGCCGACCGTGGGCTCGGCCGTATAGCGCCGAAGTACCAGCCGTTCAGCCAGCGGCGCTGGAAACTCCAGAGTTTTGACCCGCCTGCGCTATATTGCCGGTTCCGCCGCACTGGGGCCGGGTACGGCCCATGCTTTGCGGCCGTGTTGATGAGGAACTATGGCGCTGGTTTTCAGTGATGACATCTGGGACCGCTGGCGGATGCCCGCCTTGGCGCTGGCCGCCGCAGCGATCATCGTGGTGCCGTGGTTGACACTGCGCCACCTGCAGCAGGACAGCGAAGATGCGATGGCCTGGGTCAATCATACCCAGGCTGTCGGCGTGGCCTTGCAGCAGCTGCAGGCCGATGTACGCGATGTCGAATCGGCCGCGCTGACCCTGTCCAAGGGCGTGGACGCGCCTGGCCTGCGCGAGCGCATGGCCAAAGCCAATGAACTTCCCGGTCGCCTGGCTGAACTGGGCCGGATGACCCGCGACAATCCTGAGCAGCTGATCCGCATCGGCCGCATCGAGTCGATGCTGGAAGGGCGCATGGCGCTTGCCCGCGAACTGGCAAAGTCAGAGCCCAACAGTGACCAGCGCGAGCTGGTGCAGGACCTGAGCACGCGTTATCCGATCCGCGGGCTGGTGGAGGAACTGCAGGCCAGCGAGCAGAAGCTGCTGGCACAGCGCGCCGAGCAGGCCGCCCGCCAGCGCAAGCAGACCGAGTTGGTGTCGTGGAGTTCGCTGGTGGTCCAGCTGGCGTTGCTCGGCCTGGTGCTGTGGCTGCTGCAGCGGCAGATCGGCCGCCGCCTGCACGCCGAGCGGCAGTCATTGCGTTCGGCCGCGCGTGCAGCGTCGGTGCTGCAGACGGTGCGCGAGCCGATCGTGCTGCTCGACCGCGATCTGCGCGTGCAGCTGCACAATCCTGCTTTCGCCGAGCTGTATGGTCTGCAGGATGAGCGCGCCGAGGGCCTGTTGCTGGATAACGTCGGCAACGGTGCGTGGCAAGACCCGGTGATGCGCCAGCGACTGTCCGATGTGCTGCTGCGCGGCCGGGAACTCTGGGACTTCGAGCATGAACAGCGCACCGCCGATGGCTTGGTGCGCTACATGCTGCTCAACGCGCGGCGCATGCCGCTGCCGGACACCGATGACGAAGTGGTGTTGCTCACGGTCAGCGACGTCACCGTGCAGCGTGCGGTGCAGCTGCGTGTGGAGGAACTGAACCGCCAGCTGGAAGGCAAGGTTGCACAGGTGTCCGAGGTCAACAGGGAACTGGAAGCCTTCAGTTACTCGGTCTCGCACGATCTGCGGGCGCCGCTGCGCCATGTGGCTGGATTCTCCGACAAGCTGTCGCGCCATCTCGGCGATGCGGCCGATGACAAGAGCCGCCATTACCTGGAAGTGATCTCCAGTTCGGCGCGGCGCATGGCCGCGCTGATCGACGACCTGCTGGTCTATTCGCGGCTGGGCCGTGCGGCAATGCGGCACCAGGCGGTGGACATGCAGTCGCTGGTGGCCGATACCCGCGCCATGCTCGATTCCAATCTGCAGGCCGAGGCTGAGGCCAGCGGCCACGTGCACCAGGTGGAGTGGAACATCGCGCCGCTGCCGATCGTGGTGGGTGACGAGAACATGATCCGCCAGGTCTGGCTGAACCTGCTTGGCAACGCGGTGAAGTACTCGGGCAACCGCGAACCGGCGAAGATCCGCGTGGATTACCAGCCCCAGCCCGACGGCGGCCATCAGTTCACGGTCAGCGACAATGGTGCAGGCTTTGACATGGCCTATGCCGGAAAGCTGTTCGGTGTGTTCCAGCGCCTGCACAAGGCCAGCGACTACCCCGGAACCGGTATCGGCCTGGCCAGCGTCCGTCGCGTGCTCCCCCGCCATGGCGGCCGTATCTGGGCCGAGGCCGAACCGGACGTCGGCGCCACCTTCCACTTCTACCTGCCCCCCGCGACCGACGCGGACAAACAAGGTCCCTCTGCATGACGACTCTGCGCACCATTCTTCTCGCCGAAGACAGCCCGGCCGATGCCGAAATGGCGATCGACGCCCTGGAAGAGGCGCGTCTGGCCAATCCCATCGTGCACGTCGAGGATGGCGTGGAAGTGATGGACTACCTGCTGCGCCGCGGCGCCTTCGCCAACCGCGAGGAAGGCCTGCCGGCGGTGCTGCTGCTGGACATCAAGATGCCGCGCATGGACGGCCTGGAAGTGCTGCGGCAGATCCGCGAGCACGAAGAACTCAAGCGCCTGCCGGTGGTGATCCTGTCGTCCTCGCGCGAGGAAAGTGATTTGGCCCGCAGCTGGGACATGGGGGTCAATGCCTACGTGGTCAAGCCGGTGGACGTGGACCAGTTCTTCGGTGCGGTGCAGACCCTGGGCAAGTTCTGGGCGTTGATCAACCAGGCACCGGAACTCGAGTGAGCCCATGCCCCTGACCGGTCCTGCCCTGGGGGCGCTGCGCATCCTGCTGGTGGAGGACTCACCGGAAGATGCCGAGCTGATGTCCGAACAGATGCTCGATGCGGGCCTGGACGCTCGTTTCGAGCGCGTCGAGAGCGAGGCGGAGCTGCGCCAGGCACTGGCCGCGTTCCAGCCGGACATCGTGCTGTCCGACCTGAGCATGCCGGGGTTTTCCGGTGATGATGCGCTGCGCATCGTGCGCGAGACGGCGCCGGAAGTCCCTTTCATCTTCGTCTCCGGCACCATGGGTGAGGAGAACGCGGTGGCGGCGCTGCAGAAAGGCGCCAACGATTACATCATCAAGCACCAGCCGGCGCGCCTGCCGTCGGCGGTGGCGCGTGCGATCCGCGATGCCCGCAGCGCCGTAGAGCGCGCACGGGTGGAGACCGAACTGATGCGCGCGCAGCGCCTGGAAAGCCTGTCGCTGCTCGCCGCCGGCCTCAGCCATGACCTGCGCAACATCCTGCAGCCGCTGCTGATCATGCCGGACCTGTTGAAGGCGCGTACCGACGATCCGCAGTTGCACCACCTGGCCGACGTCATCGCCGAGTGTGGCCGCCGCGGCCACGAGATGGCCGAATCGATGCTGTCGTTCGTGCGCGGTTCGCGCAAGCCGAGCGAGCGTATCGAGATCAAGGGCCTGTTCGATGCGGTGGCCCTGCTGTTGCGCAGCAACGTGCCCGATGCCGTGCGCCTGGAACTGCAGGTGCAGGACGAAGGCCTGGTAGTGGATGCCAACTACACCGAACTGCAGCAGGTCATGCTGAACCTGGCACTCAATGCGATCCAGGCGATGCCCAACGGCGGCCGACTGAGCCTGCCCGCCAGCCATGCCGGCCAGCGCGATGGCGTGGACTGGATGCGTATCTGCGTTGCCGATGAAGGCATTGGCATGGATGCGGACACGCTGTCGCACCTGTTCAATCCATTCTTCACCACCAAGGCAGATGGCACTGGCCTGGGCCTGATCTCCTGCAAGCGCATTGTTGAGGGCGCTGGTGGCAGCATCCATGTCAGCAGCCAGCCGGGACAGGGCACCTGCTTCGAACTGCGCCTGCCGATGCACGAGATCATCGACGGCAGCGAGCCGATCGAACAGCTGGTGGCCTTGGGTAGCGGCCAGTCGATCCTGGTGGTCGATGGGGAAGCCACGCGCCTGTCGCTGCTCGGCAACGCGCTGTCCAGCCAGGGCTACCAGCTGCAGTTGGCCTCCGATGGCCCGGCGGCGCTGCGCTGGATGCAGCAGGAGGCAATGCCGGCGCTGGTGATTGCCGATGCCGGCTCCAAGCTGCTGCCGGCCAGCCAGCTGCTGGGCGAGATGGCTGCGCTCGGTTACCGCGGCCCGGCGCTGGTGCTGGAAGACCCTGCGGTGCCGGTCTCCGCCGACGCCTTCCCGGCCGGAGTGGAGGTGCATGTACTGCACAAGCCGCTGCAGATGCAGCAGGTATTCCGCGCCGTGGCAGAAGCGCTGGGCTGATGCCCCGGTAGCGCCGGCCGCTGGCCGGCATCCCTGTGTGCTGGTATCAACGCGGTCGCCGGCCAGCGGCCGGCACTACCGTTCGTCGGTTTCCCAGGGGAACCGCGGCAGGGCGTCCACCGCCTGTTCCAGGCGCCGTGACCAGTTCTGGTGGATATCGGCATACAGCGCTGAATCCGCGCCCAGCCGCAGTTGCCGACCGATACGCAGTTCACCGTCGCGCAGCAGCGCCAGGTCGATCGGCAGGCCCACCGACAGGTTGGACCGGATGGTGGAGTCCAGCGAGACGATGGCCGTGCGCGCGGCGTCCTCCAGCCGCGTGGCCGGGCTGAGGATGCGATCCAGGATCGGCTTGCCGTACTTGGATTCACCGATCTGCAGGTAGGGCGTCTCCGGCGAGGCGGCAATGGCGTTGCCGAGCGGGTAGATCATGTACAGCCCGGGCCGCTCGCCGGCGATCTGGCCGCCGAAGATCAGCGTGGCCTGGGTGTTGACCCCGTCATGGCCGTGTTCGCTATGGCTGCTGTGCACCTGGCTGTCCACCAGCAGCTGACCCACATACGCGGCGGCTTCGAACAGGTGGGTCATGTCGCGCAGGTTGGGCACGCGCCGCTCTGCGGCGTCGCGGCCCAGGCGCGACACCAGCAGCTGGGTGGTGGCCAGGTTGCCAGCCGCCATCAGCACGTAGGCTGCCTGGCCGGGATATTCGAACACGTGCAGCTTGCGATGCACGCGCACATCGTCCAGCGAGGCATTGGTCCGGGTGTCGGCAGCGAAGACCAGGCCCTCGTCCACCTCGATTCCAACGCAATAGGTCATGTCGGTGCCCTATCATGTGCGTCCCGGATTGTAGGCAGGCCGCCGTGACGACGGCATGTCCACGCCCCCATCGCTGCCACCTGAACCGCATGACCACCGTGCTCCTGAGCCTGGGCAGCAACGTCCAGCCCCGCCGCTACCTCCACGCCGCGGTGACGGCCCTGCGCGAGCGCTTCGGCGCGCTGCAGGTCTCGCCGGCCTACCGTACTGCCGCGGTCGGCTTCGATGGCCCGGCCTTCCTCAACAATGCGGTGGCGATCGAGACCGATCTGCCGCTGCAGGAACTGGACGACTGGCTGCATGCGCTGGAAGACGCGCACGGCCGCGATCGCAGCGGGCCGCGCTTCTCCGACCGGACCCTGGACATCGACGTGGTGTTCTACGGCGACCTGGTGGTGGAAGGCCCCGGCCACCTGCGCATTCCGCGCCCGGAACTGAAGCATGCCTTCGTGCTGAAGCCGCTGGCGGACATCGCGCCGGGCTTCATCGACCCGGTCAGCGGGCAGGACCTGGCCACGCTGTGGCGGGCGCACGCGCAGTTTGGCGAGGCGTTCGAGGTGGTGGACCTGGAATGATCGGTTGTTGTTGCCGCTGCGCTCGCCGGGCATGGCCCGGCGCTACCGGTGGTGCCGGCCGCTGGCCGGCAACATTTCAGCTGACGGTGCGCCCACCATCCACGCGCAGGGTGTGGCCGGTGACGAAGCTGGCTTCGGCCACCAGCCAGTACACCGCTTCGGCGATCTCCTCGACCGTGCCGATCCGCGCCAGCGGCGTGCGCGCCAGCAGCGCCTCGCGCGCGAAATCGTCCTTGCCCTGTTCCGGCCACAGGATCGCACCCGGCGCCACCGCGTTGACCCGCACCTTCGGCGCCAGCTCCAGTGCCAGTGCGCGGGTGGCCATCTCCAGCGCGGCCTTGGCCATGGTGTAGGCGATGTGGTCGCGCATCGGATGGGTGCCGTGCAGGTCGGTCAAATTGACGATGCAGCCCTGCTGGCGGCGCAGGTAGGGCGCCGCCGCTTGTGACAGCAGCAGCGGCGCACGTGCATTGACTGCATACAGTGCGTCCATCGCCTCGGCGGTGACCTGGCCGAGCGGGGTGGGGAAGAAATTGGAGGCGTTGTTGACCAGCGCGTCCAGGCGGCCGAAGTGGGTAACGGCCTGTTCCACCAGGTCGGGCAGGGCGTCGGCGTCACGCAGGTCGGCCTGCAGGGCCAGCACGCTGCCCGGCCGCACATTGTCGAAATCGAACGCGGCCTGCTGCAGTTCGGCGCTGGAGGTGTTGGCATGCAGTACCACCGACCAGCCACAGGCGTGGAACTGGCGGGCGATGGCCGCGCCGATCCGGCGCGCGCTGCCGGTGATCAGGACCACGGGGTGGGTATCGCTCATCGAGGGTCCTCCAAGGCTCAGCTATCCTGTGCACATTGTCACCGCATTCGAACACGCCATGCAGCCCACCTTCCCCCTGCCCGAAGCCGATGCCCTGGCCCACAGCGACCAGCTGGCGGCCGCCCTGCGTGCTGAAATCCTCGCGCAGGGCGGGGCCATGCCCTTCTCGCGCTTCATGGAGCTGTGCCTGTACACCCCCGGCTGGGGCTATTACAGCGCCGGCGCCAGCAAGTTCGGTGGCAGCGGTGACTTCACCACCGCGCCCGAGCTCGGCAGCCTGTTTGCCGGCAGCGTAGCCAATGCGCTGGCACCGGTGTTCGCCCAGCTCGGCGCGCAGGCGCGGATGCTGGAGCTGGGCGGCGGCACCGGCGCCTTCGCCGAGGCCGTGCTGCTGCGCCTGGCCGAGCTGGACGCGCTGCCGTCGCGCTACGCCATCCTCGAACCCAGTGCCGACCTGCGCGAGCGCCAGCAGCAGCGCCTGCAGCAGAACCTGCCGGCCGAGCTGGCCGCGCGCGTGGACTGGGTCGACCGCCCGTTCGACGAGGACTGGGAAGGCGTGGTGTTCGCCAACGAGGTGATCGACGCGCTGCCGACCCCGCGCTTCCTGATCCGCGATGGCGAGGTCTACGAGGAAACCGTCGAGCTGGACGCCGAAGGCAATTTCATCCGTGGCGCGCAGCCGGCCGACATCCTGCTCAACGGTGCGGTGCGCCATATCGAGCGCTACCTGGAAAAGCCTTTCGCCGAGGGCTACCGTTCCGAAGTGTTGCCGCAGCTGCCGTACTGGCTGCAGGCGGTGGCTGGTGGCATGCAGCGTGGTGCGATGCTGTTCGTCGACTACGGCTACAGTCGCAGCGAGTTCTACCAGCACGACCGCGATGAGGGCACCGTGCGCGCGTTCTACCGCCACCACGTGCACAACGACGTGCACCGCTGGCCGGGCCTGCAGGACATCACCGCGTCGGTGGATTTCACCGCGATGGCCGAGGCCGGCATGCACGGCGGTTTCGAGCTGGCCGGCTACTGCAGCCAGGCCAGCTTCCTGCTCGGCAACGGCCTGGACCAGGTGCTGCTGCTGGCCGAGGAGCGCACCGATGAAGTCGGCCGCATCCAGCTGCGCGACCAGGTGAAGAAGCTGACCCTGCCGACCGAGATGGGCGAGCGCTTCCAGGCCATCGGCCTGCAGCGTGGCGTCGACTTCGAACCGGCCTTCGAGCTGGGTGACCTGAGCTGGCGCCTGTGAGCACGGCGTTGCCGGTGATCAAGCCGCTGCGTCGGCCACGGTTGTGGACCGTACTGTGGGCGACTGCGGTGCTGCTGGTGATCGTGGTCTGCCTGATCCCACCGCCGCCGATTCCGTTGCCGGAAAACAGCGACAAGGGCGAGCACTTCCTCGCCTATTTCATCCTGGCCGGCAGCGCGGTGCAGCTGTTCCGGCGCGGACGTCCGCTGCTGTGGGTCGGTGTGGGTCTGGTGCTGATGGGCATCGGGATCGAGTTCGCACAGGGCGCGCTGACCAGCAACCGCACCGCCGACCCGATGGATGCCATCGCCAACACGATCGGTGTGCTCGCCGGCATGGCCACCGCACTGACCCCGCTGCGCGACCTGCTGCTGCGCTGGCGCGGGTAAGGTTCCTGTAGAGCCGAGCCCATGCTCGGCTTCCTCCCAAAGGCAGCCCAGCATGGGCTCGGCTCCACAGTAGATCCACGCCATGCGTGGATGGAATCAGTAGATCCACGCCATGCGTGGATCCGGCCGCAAAGCGCCAACCAAGGTTGGCACCTACCTGAGCGTGACCTCATCCAGCACCCACATCGCCGGGCGCGTGTCGCCGGTGAAGTTGATGCACAGGTCACCGGTGCCCTGGATTCCCTTCGGCAGCGTTGCACGCAGGGTCACGAAGCCATCGGCATCCGGCTTGGCCGGCAACGGCACTTCCGCCAGCACCTTGCCGCTGCAGTCGCCACGACGCACCAGCATCTCCCCATGCGCGCGCTTGGCCTTCTCGAAGCGACGCTTGGGTTCGTCGTGGGCAAGCTGGAAGTAGTACGGGATGCGACCTGCACGCACTTCCACGCTGCCGATGCCGTCCAGCTGCGCCTGCGGCCAGCGCCAGCACGGCTGGAAGATGTCCACGTTGAACACCGCACGGGGGCCCTCGCGTGGGCCATCGTCTTCCAGGCGCAGCACCAGCCCCTTCTTGCCCACGCAGCTGAGCAGTTCATCGCTGCGGCGGCTGAGCAGCGACTGCGCGGTGAACGCGGCGACGGTCGGCTTCGCGGCCAGCATCTGGCCCTGGTAGAACGCGGCGGCCTGCACGGTGGTCGGCAGCGTTCCCGTCAGCGGCTGCTGGTACAGCGGCGACTGCGCGCTCACCGGCTGGCCATCGATGCTGTAGCGCACTTCATAGCCCAGCGGATTGGCCAGCGACACGGTCACCGTGTTCTTCGCGCGATCATCGGTGTAGTCCACGCTGACTTCGAACGGGGTCTGCGCATAGGCCAGGCCCCAGGCACGGTAGCGCTGCAGTTGTGCCGGCAGGCGTGCGAGGAAATCGCGGAAGTCACGGTGTTCCGGCGTGCTCCAGCCGGTCTCGGCCACGGCGGCCAGGCGCGGGAACAGGTTGTGCTGCAGGCGTGCGTAGCTGCGCGTGTGTTCGGTGAACATGTTGGCCTGCAGGCCGAGGATGTGCCCGCTCTTGTCGGCGGCCAGTTCGGCCGGCACCGGCTCGAAATTGTAGAGCTTGCCGAGATTGACCTGGGTCGGACGGCCCGGCGGTTCGTTCGGTGAGGCCGTCTGCAGGTAGTCCAGGTACAGGTAGCCGACCGGCGACATGATCACGTCATGCCCGGCACTGGCCGCAGCGATGCCACCTTCGGTGCCCTGCCACGACATCACCGTGGCCTGTGGCGGCAGACCACCTTCGAGGATCTCATCCCAGCCGATCAGGCGCCGGTCGTGTTCCTCCAGGAACGTCTCCAGGCGCTTGATGATGTGGCTCTGCATGGCCATCTCATCCTTGATGCCCAGTGCACGCATGCGCTGCTGCACCTGCCTGGAAGCTTGCCACTGGTCCTTCACCGCCTCGTCGCCACCCACGTGCACGTACTTGGCCGGGAACAGTTCGATCACTTCCTCCAGGACGTTCTCAAGGAAGGTGACGGTGCTGTCTTCCACGTTGAACAGGTTCGGGAACACGCCCCATTCGCTGATCGGCTTCAGCGGGGTATTGATCGAACCCAGTTCCGGGTACGCGGCAATCGCTGCGGTCGCGTGCCCCGGCACATCGATTTCCGGAATCACCTGGATATGCAGCTTCGCGGCATAGGCGATCACTTCGCGGATCTGGTCCTGCGTGTAGAAGCCGCAATACGGATGCTCCTTGCCAGTGACCGGATCGATGCCACCGTCGCCGGCCGGCAGGCGGCAGCTGCCCACTTCGGTCAGCTTCGGATAGCGCTTGATCTCCATGCGCCAACCCTGGTCATCGGTCAGGTGCCAATGGAAGGTGTTGAGCTTGTGCGCGGCCATCGCATCGAGCACGCGCTTGATCTCGTCCAGGCTCTGGAAATGCCGTGCCGAGTCGAGCATGAAACCGCGCCAGCTGAAGCGCGGCGCGTCCTGGATCTGCACTGCGGGAAGCACGCCGTTGCTTCCGCCCGTGGCCAGCTGGGCAAGCGTGGTTGCGCCGTAGAACAGGCCGGTTTCGTTGCCGGCCTGGATCACCACGCCCTGCGCGGTGCTTTCCAGCGTGTAGCTCTCGCCGCTGTCACGGAAGGTGGGCACGATCTGGAAGCGGATGCCGCCCGGGGGGGCTGCCGTCTTGCCCTTGGCCGGCGTAAGGCGCGGACCGCCACTGCGCGCCAGCAGGTCGGCGAACTGGGTGGCGACGCGCTGCGCGGCTTCGCCTTCGGCGTGCAGCGCGGTATCGGCGCGTACGGTGATGCCGCTGCCCTGGCCGCGCTGCACGGTGGCTGGCGCGGGAATCAGCATCAGGCTGCCGGTGCGCAGCTGCGGGCCGGGTGCTTCGGTGGCCGGCGTGGGATCGGCGGCCAGCGCCGGCAGTGCCGGCAGCAGGGCAATCAGGCTGCCCAGCAGCAGCGCGCTGCGCATCCGGGCGCGGGAAGGCTTGACCATCGGAACGACTCCTTGGAACGGTGCGATGAACGCTATACATGAAAAACGCCGGGCCCGGAATGACCAGGCCCGGCGTGCGTGCACGACTCGGCGATGTTGCCGCCGCTGGATCAGTACTTGAAGCGGAAGTTGAGGTAGTACTGGCGACCGTTCTCATAGAACGCGCTCGGGATCGAGGCGCTCTGGTAGTACTTCAGGGTCGGGTTGTTGAGGTTCAGTGCATCGAAGCTCACGCTCATCCAGTCGGTCGCCTTGTAGCTGAGCGACAGCGACAGTGTGCCGAAATCATCCTGGTAGTACGGGCTCGCGCCCTTCAGACCGATCAGGAACGAGGAACGGTAGGTGTAGCTGACGCGCGCACCGAAGGTATCATTCTCGAAGTAGGCACCCACGTTGTAGGTGTTCTTCGAGGTACCCAGCAGGTTGTTGCTGCCGTCTTCCCAGGTGTGGGAGGTGCTGCCGTCGGCGTAGGTGTAGTTGGCGTTCAGGCCGAAGTTCTCACCCAGCGGCTGTTCGTAGGCGAACTCCATGCCGTAGACCTTGCCGTCGGCGTTGACCGGCACGGCGACCTGGTAGGCCTCCAGCTGGTTGCTCAGCTCGCTGTACAGCATCTGGGTCTGGGTGCCGAAGGCCACGTAGTCCTTCAGGTTCATCGAGTACGCGCCCAGCGACACCAGGCCGCGCGGCATGAAGTACCACTCCAGGTTGGCATCGAAGTTGGTCGACAGCACCGGCTTCAGCTTCGGGTTGCCGCCACCGCCGACCTTGGTCAGGTCCGAACCCCAGGACGATGCGCCCAGTGCCGAGAAGTCCGGCAGGGTCTGGGTCTGCGACGCGGCGAAGCGGAACACCAGGTCATCGGCCAGATCGAACTTCAGGTTCGCGCTGGGCAGGATGCGGTCGTGCTTGTTTTCGAACGACAGCGCCTTCCATTTGCCGAACAGGCTGCTGACGTCGGCGTTGGCGATATCGCTGACCGCCTGGTAGGTGTCGATGTCCTGCTTGATGTTGACGTAGCGCAGGCCGACGTTGCCGCTCCAACGGTCGCCGCTGAAGTTGGCCTGCACATAGCCGGCGAAGTTCTTCTCGGCAACCTTCCACTCGGCGCCATAGTTGTGGCGACCGGTCGGGCCGTCATTGCCGGCCAGCCAGGTGGAGTTGTTGAGCACTGCGTCCTTCAGCGCACCGGGGGTGTAGTACCAGATGTTGCGCGGGAAATTGCCGCCGATGCCGCCGGCGAAGCCACCCGGGAAGCTGCCGGTGGGGGCGCCCTTCAGTGCGTCCCAGATCGCGCCCGGCGTTGCGCCTTCCGGCGACAGCGCCTCGCGCTTGTGGTCGGCATAGCGCACACCGAAGTCGAGCGAGTTCAGCACGCCGCCATCGTTGAAGTACTGATTGAAGTCCGCCGTGAACCACTTTTCCTTGTCTTCGGCAGTGACTTCCTGGTTGCCCCAGGTGCCGAAGCTGGTCACGCCGTTCGGGCTGATGTCGCCGCCGACGTTCCAGTCCACCGGCGAACCGTTGCCGTGGGTGGTCCAGTTGGCGCCGCCGCCGTCAGCCACTGTCACTTCCGCGATGAACTGGCGCGGCGTGGTGCCGGTGCCCTTGGTGCTGCCGGCCTGGAACTTGGCGTTGAGGCTGTCATTGATCTGCCAGTCGGCATCGAGGGTGATGTAGTTGCTCTTGGCGGTGGCCTCGCGGTAGATCATGTCGTACACCGCGTACGGCGTACCGGCGACGCCTGCGAAGTTGGCGTTGGTCAGCACGCCATCCTTGACCACATAGCCTGGCAGCGGGGCCTGGCCCGGGCGGGTGATCACGCCGGCGTCGTCCTTGTCGTCGCCCATGATCTTGCTACCCCACAACATGAAGTTGCGGTTGTAGTTGTTGGCTTCCATCTTGGAACTGAAGCCTTCCAGGCCCAGCGTCAGATTGTCGGCCGGCTTGAACTGCAGTGAGATCAGGCCACCCTTGCGCTCGCGGGTCTGCTCGAACAAGGTCGAGCCGAGCAGGGCGGGCGCATAGACACCGGCCAGGTCCGGGTTGGACTTGGCTACGGTGCCGTTCGGGTCGATCTTGAAGAAGCCCGACGGGATTTCCTGCGCTTCACGACGCAGTTCACGCTTCTGGCTGAACCCCTGCACCATCACGCCGAAGGTGCCGTCGTCGTTCTTGTAGTTGAACAGGCCCGACAGCTGCGGGTCGGTCGACTTGGCCTGGTCCGAGCGCACCGCGCCGATCGAGGCTTCAGCGGTGATCTGCTTGGAAAATTCCAGCGGCTTGCGGGTGAGGATGTTGACGGTGCCGGTGGTGCCGCCGTCCTGCAGCTTGGCCTGCGAGGACTTGTTCACCTCCACCGAGCGCACCAGTTCCGACGGCAGCAGGGTGTAGCTGACGCTGCGGCCGACATTGCTACCTTGGCTGAGCACGAACCAGTCGGCCGAGCCGACGCTGTGGCCGTTGATCAGGGTCTGGGTCAGGCTCGGACTGGTGCCGCGCAGGCTGACACGGTCGGCTTCGTCGAAACCGCCTTCATCGGCGCTGGACGAGCTGATGTTCACGCCAGGCAGGCGCTGCAGGGTATCGGCCACGTTATGCGCGGGCAGCTTGCCCACGTCTTCGGCAGTGACCACTTCCACGCGCGCATTGGCTTCGCGCTTGGTGTCCAGCGACTTTTCCATCGAGCCGCGGATGCCGGTAACGGTCACGGTGTCCAGATCGGTGGCGGTCGGGGCCGCCTGCTGCGCGTGCACACTGAAGGCGATGCAGCTGACGATGGCGGCCGAAAGCAGGGTCTTGCGGGTGTTCATGATGTCTCTCCTCATCATTCGATTGGGTGCCGGCGGCGGTGTTCGGTTACGGTTGCCTTGACATGCGCGGGGCGGCGGCGAAGTCCCGCGTTGGCGTGCCACGTACTGCGTGCAGCGATTGCGTTGAAGCCTGTTGCGGTGTCAGGCGGCGGACTGCTGCTGCAGGTACCAGCTGGCAGCGCCGAGCACGCCCAACTGGCCGTGCTCGACGACCTTCACCGGGATGCGTGCCAGCGCTTCGCCCATCGGCCCCTTCTGCAGGTAGCGCTCGACGAAGGTGCTGGCGCGCAGGTATTCGCGGATCTGCGGCAGGATGCCGCCGGCCAGGTAGACGCCACCGTAGGCACCGTAGAACAGGGCCATGTCGCCGATGGTGCTGCCGAGCAGGCCGCAGAACACATCCAGCGCCTGGCGGGCGTTCGCATCGGTATCGGCCATGGCGGCGGCAGTGACCGCATCGGGACTGGCCAACGTCGGTGCCTGCCCCTGCAGCGCGCACACCGCGCGGTAGAGGTTCATCAGGCCCGGGCCGGAGATCGCATGTTCGATCGACACATGGGCGCGGTCGCGCTGCATGTGGCGGACGATGGCCATTTCAAGTTCCGTGCTGGCCGCCAGGGTAGGCTGGCCGGCTTCGGTGGGAAGCACCACCGGGCCGTGCGCAGTGGGAATCCACAGTGCCGCACCGAGGCCGGTGCCGGGGCCGACCACCAGGGTCGGGCCACGTGCGGCGGTGTCCGGCCCGCACAGGTGCAGCACGCCACTGGCGTCCACCTGCGCGGCGGCATAGGCCACCGCTTCGAAGTCGTTGACGATGTAGACCCGCTGCAGGCCGACGTCGGCTTCCACCTGGCGCGCCGACAGCGGCCACGGCAGGTTGGCGGTGATCACCGTGCCGTCCTCGCGGGCGTAGCCGGCGCTGGCGACCACGCAATGCGTGGGCCGCGGGCTTTCACCCAGGAAATCGGACAGGATCGCGCTGAGGCCGCCGTGGTCGGCGTTGCGGTACTTGCGGTACTCCAGCACCTGCACCGGGTGGGCGGCATCACCGCTGGCCTGGACCCGGGCCACACGCACATGGGTGCCACCGACGTCGGCGGCCAGGAACGAGGGCGCGATTCGGGACAGGACATGGGCCGGGGCGGGGTGGCTGGCGGTCACGCGGGCTCCTGCTGCAGGTGGGGCCGGACCCGGGAAAGGGCGCGGCGATTGGGCGGAGTCTGTAACCCCGCTGACAACGATGTCAACGAGTTCGTGACACTTTCGTTGCTGCGCCGCAACGAACGGGGCATGCAGTAAACGTTTACATGGCGTGATCATGCGTTTCACGCGGGAACCTTTGCTGCACGGGGCTCAAGGGCTCAAGCGCATTCAGCAGAACGCGCTGTGATCAGGTTGCGCAGTGCAGCACGAGGTTCACAGGGCTGCGCGTGGAAGTTGACAAACCGCGGCTGTCCATCGAAAGAATGTGACAACGTTGTTCCCAGCCACTCTCCGACGCCGCGTTCTGCGGCCGTCGCCGCAGGAGCCCTCCTGATGTCCGCCGTCCCCGCTGCAAGCGCGCGCCCGAACGTGGCCACCTCCATCGCCATCGTTGGCGTGTTGTTCTTCCTGATCGGCTTCTTCACCTGGCTCAACGGCCCGCTGATCACCTTTGTCAAGTTGGCTTTCGAACTCAGCGAGGTCGGCGCCTTCCTGGTGCTGATGGTGTTCTACCTGTCCTATTTCTTCCTGGCCCTGCCGGCGTCCTGGATCCTGCGCCGCACCGGCATGAAGAAGGGCCTGAGCCTGAGCCTGCTGGTGATGGCCGGTGGTGCCGCGCTTTTCGGTGAATTCGCCACCCAGCGCTGGTACCCGGGCGCGCTCGGCGGCCTGTTCGTGATCGGCAGCGGCCTGGCCCTGCTGCAGACCGCGATCAACCCCTACATCTCCATCCTCGGCCCGATCGAGACGGCGGCGCGCCGCATCGCGCTGATGGGCATCTGCAACAAGATCGCCGGCATGCTGGCGCCGGTGCTGATCGGCACGCTGGTGCTGCACGGCATCGGCGACCTCGATGCGCAGGTGCAGGCGGCTGACGCGGTCACCAAGGCCGCGCTGCTGAACGAGTTCGCTGCCAAGATCCACACCCCGTACCTGGCGATGGCCGCGCTGCTGGTGGTGCTGGCGGTTGCGGTGCTGTTCTCGCCGCTGCCGGAAATCAAATCCTCCGAGGCCAATGCCACGCCGGCGGCTGCCGGTGCCGCCGAGCGCCGCAGCATCTTCCAGTTCCCACACCTGTGGCTGGGCGTGCTGTGCCTGTTCGTCTACGTCGGCGTGGAGGTGATGGCTGGTGATGCGATCGGTACCTACGGCCACGGCTTCGACCTGCCGCTGGACCAGACCAAGATGTTCACCTCGCTCACTCTGGGCGCGATGCTGATCGGCTATGTGGTCGGTCTGCTGCTGATCCCCAAGGTGGTTTCGCAGTCGCGCTACCTGACCATCTCAGCGGTGCTGGGCGTGGTGTTCTGCCTTGGCGCCTGGGCCACCCGCGGCTACGTATCGGTGGCCTTCGTGGCCCTGCTGGGCTTTGCCAACGCCATGATGTGGCCGGCGATCTTCCCGCTGGCGATCCGCGGCCTGGGCCGCTTCACCGAGACCGGCTCGGCCCTGCTGGTGATGGGCATCGCCGGCGGCGCGATCATTCCGCAGCTGTTCGCCGTGCTCAAGCAGCACATCGACTTCCAGCTGGTGTTCGTGCTGCTGATGGTGCCGTGCTACCTGTACATCCTGTTCTATTCAGTGATCGGCCACCGCGCCGGCCTGCCGCAGGACAAGGCCTGATCGGCGATGATGGACGGCAGTCAACCCCAGGGAAAACCCATGCGCAGAGCGACCATCAAGGACGTTGCGGAGAAAGCCAAGGTCTCGCTGAAGACGGTCTCGCGTGTGATCAACAACGAGCCCTCGGTGATGCAGGCCACCCGCGCGCGGGTGCTGCGTGCCATTGCCGAGCTCGACTATGAACCCGATCCGTCCGCGCGCAACCTGCGCAGCGGCACCACCTTCGTGATCGGGCTGGTCTACGACAACCCGAACCCGTACCACATCATCGGCGTGCAGAACGGCGTGCTCGCCGCCTGCCGCGAGACCGGGTTCGGGCTGCAGATCCATCCCTGCGATTCCAGCTCGCCGCTGCTGGCCGATGAACTGGCCGACTGGGTGCAGCGTTCGCGCCTGGCCGGGCTGGTGCTGACCGCACCGATGTCCGAGCGCCGCGACCTGATCCAGGCGCTGACCGCGCGCGGCATCAAGCTGGTGCGCATCATCGCCGCCACCGAAGACCCGGCCGATGGCGCCTGTGTGTTCGTGGACGACCGCGAGGCCGCCTACGAGATCACCGAGCACTTGATCCAGCTCGGCCACCAGCGCATCGGCTTCCTCTGGGGCGGCAGCTCGCACCGTTCCTCGGGCGAACGCTATGCCGGTTACGAAGCCGCGCTGAAGGACTACGGCATGACCGTGGACAAGCACCTGGTGGTGCAGGGCGATTACACCTTCGATGACGGTTTCCGTGGGGCGCGCCGCCTGCTGGCGCTGCGCGAACCGCCCACCGCCATCTTCGGCTCCAACGATGAAATCGCCGCCGGCGTACTGGCAGCCGCAAAGTCGGCCGGCATGAACGTGCCCTACGACCTGTCCATTGCCGGTTTCGAGGACAGCCCGTTCTCGCGCCAGTCGTGGCCGCCGCTGACCACGGCCAAGCAGGCCACCGAAGATATCGCCCGCCACGCCGCGCGCCTGCTGATCGCGCAGCTGCGCAGCGATGCCTACGACGACGCGCCGGCGCCGCTGCACAACCAGGGCTTCGTGCCGCAGCTGGTGGTGCGTGGTTCGACCGCGCCGATGCGCCCCGCCGGCGCACGCCCCCTTCCTTCCGATCTTGCCTGAGCCTGCCATGTCGCTGTCAGACCCCACGTCCACCCTGATGTTCGCCGAGGCCGCTGAAGCGGCCGACGTGGTCGCGCGCCAGTTCTCGCGCAACCACGCCATCATCGAAACCCTGGCCGCCAGCCTGCGTGCAGCACCGCCGCCGTTCGTGGTCACCTGTGCACGCGGCAGCTCCGACCACGCCGCCACCTATGGCAAGTATCTGCTGGAAACCCAGCTGGGCCTGGTGGTCGCGTCGGCCTCGCCATCGGTGGGGTCGGTCTACGCCGCACCATTGCAGCTGCGCGGCGCACTGTTCATCGTCATCTCGCAGTCGGGCAAGAGCCCGGACCTGCTGCGCAACGCCGAGGCCGCCAAGGCGGCCGGTGCGCGCGTGATCGCGCTGGTCAACGTCGAGGATTCACCGCTGGCGCAGCTGGCCGACACGGTCATTCCGCTGCACGCGGGTGCCGAAAAGAGCGTGGCGGCGACCAAGAGCTACCTGGCGTCGCTGGCCGCGCTGCTGCAGCTGGCCGCGTACTGGAAGCAGGACAGCAGCCTGCGTGCGGCGCTGGACCTGCTGCCCGACGCGCTGCGTGAGGCGTGGCAGTGCGACTGGAGCGCGGTGACCGAAGGCCTGGTCGAGGCCACCAACCTGTTCGTGCTCGGCCGTGGCCTGGGCTTGGGGGCGGCCCAGGAAGCGGCGCTGAAGTTCAAGGAAACCTGCAGCCTGCATGCCGAAGCCTACAGCTCGGCCGAAGTGAAGCATGGCCCGATGGCGCTGGTCGACCGCGGCTTCCCGGTGCTGGCCTTCGCCCAGCCCGACGAAACCGGCGCCGGCACCCGCGCGGTGGTCGAGGAATTTTCTGCCCGGGGCGCGCAGGTGTGGCTGGCCGGGGCCGGCGGCAACCTGCCGGTGGCTGCAGCGCCGCATCCGTTGTGCGCACCCTTGTTGACCGTGCAGAGCTTCTACCGCGCAATCAATGCGCTGGCATTGCGTCGTGGCTTCAACCCGGACCTGCCGCCGCACCTGAACAAGGTGACGGAGACGGTGTGATGGCAACCGTGCTGCGCAATGCCCGCATCCTGGCGGGCGATGAGTTCCGCGACGATCTGGCAGTGGTGATCGAAGATGGCCGCATCAGCGCGCTGCTGCCCGATGCCGCGCCGCAGCTCGGCCACGCTGCCGAGCAGGTGGACCTGGGCGGTGGCTGGCTGCTGCCCGGCTTCATCGACGTGCAGGTCAATGGTGGTGGCGGCGCGCTGTTCAACAACACGCCGGACGTGGCGGCGCTGCGCACCATTGCGCAGGCGCATCGTCGTTTCGGTACCACCGCGATGCTGCCGACGCTGATCAGCGATGACGTGGCGGTGATGCGCGAAGCCATCGGTGCGATGCGCGAGGCGATCGCGCAGGGCGTGCCGGGCGTGATCGGCATCCACCTGGAAGGCCCGTACATCGCGCCGGCGCGCAAGGGCACGCACGATGCCAGCAAGTTCCGCGTGCCGGATGAAGACGAGATCGCGCTGGCGGCATCGCTCGACAACGGCGTGACCCTGCTGACGCTGGCGCCGGAACGCGTCCCGCTGGAGACGATCCGCGCGCTGGTCGAGCGTGGCGTGATCGTTGCTGCCGGTCACACCGCCGGCACCTACGAGGAGATCCGCGCCGGCCTGGATGCCGGTGTGCGTGGCTTTACCCATCTGTACAACGCGATGTCGCCGCTGCAGGGCCGCGAGCCGGGCGCGGTGGGTGCTGCACTGGAAGACCGCGATAGCTGGATCGGCATCATCGTAGATGGCGTGCATGTGCACCCGGCCAGCCTGCGCGTGGCGCTGGCTGCCAAGCCGCGGGGTCGCCTGCTGCTGGTGACCGATGCGATGCCGCCGGTCGGTGCCGACGATCCCAGTTACGTGCTGTATGGCGAAACCATCACCGCCATTGATGGCGTGGTGCGCAATGCCGCCGGTTCGCTGGCGGGCTCGGCGCTGGACATGGCCACGGCGGTGCGCAACACCGTGCAGCTGCTCGGCCAGTCGCTGGCCGAAGCGGCACGCATGGCCTCGACCTACCCGGCGCAGTTCCTCAACGTCGATGATCGCCTGGGCCACATCGCCGAGGGCTACCAGGCCGACCTGGTGCTGCTGGATGACGCCCTGCAGGTGCGTGGCACCTGGATTGCCGGGCAGTACGAGGCCGCCTGATGAACAGTTCGCCGCCACGCCGGCTGGGCTCGATCGATGCCCTGCGCGGCATCACCGTGGCGGCGATGCTGCTGGTCAACAACCCGGGTGACTGGAGTGCAGTGTTCGCGCCGCTGCGCCATTCGGAATGGCATGGCTGCACGCCCACCGATCTGGTGTTCCCGTTCTTCCTGTTCCTGGTGGGCGTGTCGATGGCCTTCAGCGTGGCACCGCGCGTGCTGGATGCCGCTGCGCGTCCTGCACTGGCGCGCGGTGTGCTGGAGCGCGCGCTGCGCATCCTGGTGGCCGGTGCGCTGCTGCACCTGCTGATCTGGTGGGCACTGCATACCCAGCACTTCCGCATCTGGGGCGTGCTGCAACGAATTGCCGTGTGCGCGGCATTGGTGGGCGTGCTGGCGGTGTATGCACGGCCGCGCATGCAGGTGGGCGTGCTGGTCACGCTGCTGGTGGGCTACGCGGTGCTGCTGATGGGCATCGGTGACCTGGCGCCGTGGACCAACCCGGCCAGCCGCCTGGACACCACGCTGTTTGCACCGTGGATCTATCAATGGCATGCCGATACCGGCCTCGGCCATGACCCGGAAGGATTGCTGAGCACGCTGGGTGCACTGGCCAGTACCGTGCTCGGCCTGTTGGCCGGTGGCCTGTTGCGCAGCGGACGTGCCGCCGCGCTGGCGGGGCTGGGTGCGGTGACCGCCGTGCTGGGTCTGTTGCTGGCCACGGTGCTGCCGTTGAACAAGCAGCTGTGGACGCCCAGCTACGCGCTGTGGACCGGCGGCCTTGCCGCGCTGGCACTGTGGCTGGGCCACGTGCTGATCGACCAGAAGGGATGGCCCGCACTGGGCCGGCGCTTCGGGGTCAATGCGATCACCGCGTACCTGGGGGCCTCGGTGATGTCAGTGCTGTTGATGGCCAGCGGCGCCTGGAGCTGGATCTGGCAGCAGCTGGCCACGGCGATGCCGCAGGCGGTGGAGCTGGCGTCGATGCTGCAGGCGCTGGCGTTCGTCGCACTGTGGTGGGGCGTGGCGTGGTGGCTGGATAAGCGGAAGATCTATCTCAAGATCTGATCCCTCGGGACCCGGGGTCGGATCCCGTTTCCGCAGGAAAGGGCTCTGGCCCCATCCGTGAACGGCATCCACGCATGGCGTGGTTCTACCGACCCTGCATCGTCGATCGATCGCGCGAGATGCCCCGTAGATCCACGCCATGCGTGGATGCTCTCCGCGTGGCGTCTGACCGCCGCAAAGATGAACAATTTCAGTCACGTAGAGGTGGGGTGATAGCCGATCGAGTTCGCATCTGAACTGTGATAGTTGGCACGCTATTTCACCTGTCGAAACGGTTCACCATGGCGCAGACTGCGCTCGCAGTACCGCATATCCGCAGTTCCTGATCCCTTGTCCAGGAGTGCCGTATGTCCCGTGCCGTCCCGCGCGCAACGCGTATGCGCCGCCTCACCGCTTCCGTACTGCAGGCCCTGGCCGTCCCGTCCGTCATGCTGTTGAGTGCCGGCGCCGCCTGGGCGGGCTGTGACAACGCCACCCCGACCGCAGGCCAGACGGTCACCTGCGACGCCAACGCGCCGAACCCGCAGACCGTTCCCATCACCGCCAATGGCCCGGCCGGCATCACCATCAATGTCGCCAGCGGCGCACAGCTGCAACAGAGCGGCGGCGTAAGCGCAATCTCGCTGGTCGGCGCAGGCGGGCACCTGTTGTCCAACCTGGGCACGATCAGTTCGGTGGGCGGTGTGGCGGTCCAGCTCGGTGGCGGCAGCCGTGTCGAAAATGCGGGCAGCATCAGCACCGGCAACAACACCGCCCTGCAGTTCGTCGGTGCGGGCGACAGCGTGCTGGTCAACCGCGGTACGATCAGCGGGCGCAGCGGGGTGCAGTTCGGTGCCGGCAATGATCGCCTGGAGATGCAGGCCGGCAGCATCAGCGGCGGGGTCCTGCAGGGCGATGGCAACGACGTGCTGCTGCTGGGCAATGGCACGGTCGACAGCGTCGACCAGGGCAACGGCGATGACCAGATGACCGTCACCGGCGGCGCCGTCACCGGCCTGGTGGCGCAGGGCAGTGGCCGCGATGATTTCGTCATGAGCGGCGGCACGATCGGCGCGCTGCAGCAGGGCGACAACATCGATACCTTCCGCATGAGCGGTGGCCGCATTATCGGCGCGTTCGAGGATGGCGACCTGGCCTGGATGACCGCTGGCCGCATCGGCCGCGTCAACATGAAGCTGGACAAGAACCTGTGGGACCAGTCCGGCGGCACCGTGGATGGCAATGTGGTGACCGGCTTCGACACCGACACCATCATCATCTCGGGTACGGCCTACATCGGCGGAAACATCAGCGTCAGCGGCGGCAATGACAGCGTGACCATCACCGATGGCACCGTGCGTGGGCAGGTACTGCTCAGTACCGGTAATGACATCTTCAACTGGAATGGCGGCGGCATCGTCTACGGCGCGATCGACCTGGGGCCGGACGACGACGTGGCCAACCTCAGCAACCTCAACCAGGGCAATCTCGGTGCGGTGCCGCTGTTCGACGGTGGCGCGGGCAACGACAGGCTCAGCTTCAACAACGTCAAGTCCACGGGTGTAGGCCGCTTCCAGAACTGGGAGACGATCAGCCTGGCCAACAGCACCGAGTTGTCCTTCGATGGCGATCTGGTGCTGGGCGACAGCGCAACCGGCACCGGCACGCTCACCGTGGATGACACCAGTACCGTGTACGCGGGCAGTGGCGGCCATGCCATCCGTCCGTTCAACAGTGGCGCACTGGTGGAGATGGTCAATGCCGGGCGCATCGACCTGACCGGTACCGGTGCCGGCGACGTGTTCACCGTGCGTGGCAACTATCGCGGTGATGGCGGTGGCCTGTACCTGCGTACTGTGCTGGGCGCGGACAATTCCACCAGCGACCGCCTGGTGATCGATGGCGGCGCCGCGACCGGCACAACCGGCATCGGCATCCTCAATGCCGGCGGCAGCGGCGCCGCCACGCTGGCCGACGGCATCCTGGTGGTGCAGGCCTTGAATGGTGGCCGCACCGCGCCGGGCGCGTTCTCGCTGTTCGCACCGGTTGCCGCCGGTGCCTACGAGTACTTCCTGTTCAAGGGCGGCGTCAGTGCTGGTACCGGGGAGAACTGGTACCTGCGCTCCACGCTGGTCAGCGGGCCGACGCCGGCACCCAATGGCGGCGGTACTGCCGTACCACCACCATTGACGCCGCCGGTGGCACCACCGCCGCCGATCACCCCGGCACCGCCGCCGCCGCCCGAAGGCGCCCCCGACCCGGACCTGACCGCAGGCGAGACCGCGCCACCACCGCCGCCACCGGAACCGGCGCCGGTGGCGCCGCCCAGCGATCCGGCCGTGCCGGACGTGCCGGTGGCCGGTGGTGCGCTGCCCGGAACCGGTACGCCGCCGACGCCGGGCGCACGCCCCGCCGAGGGCGCAGTGGTACCGCTGTACCGCGTGGAGACTGCGACCTATGCCGTGGTGCCGCCGCTGCTGCGTGAGACTTCGCTGGCCAGCCTGGGTACCTTCCACGAGCGCCAGGGCGAGCAGCGCCTGCTGTACAACCAGGGCACATTCCGTACCGCCTGGGGGCGCTTGGTGGGCCAGAGCAGCGAGATCCACTGGAAGGGCGATGCGCAGCCCGGCTTCGGTGGCGATGTGATGGGCCTGCAGGCCGGCATCGACGTATGGGCTGCGGCGTCTGATAGCCATCGTAACCAGATCGGCGTGTTCGTCGGCCGCACCCGTGCGCAGGGCAAGACCACCGGCCTCGCACTGGGCTGGGAGAACGTGCAGGTGGGCCAGAACCGCCTGGACGACAAGCACGTGGGCCTGTACTGGACGTTCACCGACAGCAGTGGCGGCTACATCGACGCCGTGGCGATGCAGAGCCGCTACGACGGCCGCGTGCGTTCCTCGCGTGGGCTCGGCTTCGGCATCAAGGGCGATGGCACCAGCGTGTCAGTGGAGGCCGGAAAGCCGCTGCTGCACGTCGGGCAGTCCGCATGGTGGCTGGAACCGCAGGTGCAGGTGATCTGGCAGCGCGCTTCGCTGGATGACCGTCGCGATGAAGTATCGAGCGTGCGCTTCGACAACGACAACGCCTGGACCGGCCGCATCGGCCTGCGCCTGGCCGGCGATTATCAGTTGGCCGACAACGGCTGGCAGCCGTATTTCAAGCTCAATTACTGGCATGGCCGTTCCGGCGAGGACCGCATCCGTTTCGACGACGACGTGATCGTCAATTCGCAGCGCTCGCGCGCGCTGGAAGCCGGCGTGGGTGTGGTCGGGCGCTTCAACCGCACCATCAGCGCGTACGCGGTGGCCGACTACACGCGCGAACTGGGCGGCGACCGCAACGAGAAGCGCCGCATCATCGAAGGCAACATCGGCCTGCGCGCGGACTGGTAGCGCGCGGTGCAGATGTCATGACCCGCTCTGGTAGGCGCCGACCTTGGCCGACACGATGCTTCTCGCTGCCATGACCTGCTGGTAGGTGCCGACCTTGGTCGGCACAGGGCCAATCGACGCCATGATCCGCTCTGGTGGGTGCCGACCTTGGTCGGCACGAATCCCACCGATGCCATGACCTCCGCGCAGCCCAGCAACGGCTCGGCTCTACAGCAGCGGTGCGCACGCATCCGGTTCCACCAGCGCGCCGGCATGATCGGCCAACACCACCATTGCGTGCAGCAGGCCTTCCTCCACCTGCGGCGGACACTGCGCCTGCGCATCGTCCGTCTCGCGCGCAGACTGTGCAGCCAGCAGTACCCCGCCGCACGCAGACAACGCCGCCAGGCAACGCGTCGCCTCGGCCAGTTCCCGACCGCGCCCCTCGCTGAGTTGCCGCTCGCGCCACGCCTGGCCGTCGGCTGCGTGGCTGTGAGCGATGCCGCGCAACCGCGCGAAGAATGCGGAGGGCGGCGCCTGTTCGTTGGCTTCGGCGAGTGCATCTTCCAACGCTTCGGCGGCGGTAGTGGGCAGCTGCAGGCCGGGCAGTGCAGCGCCGAGCAATGCCTGCAGGCGTGGATAGGTGGGGTGGGGCGTGTTCATGGCGGCAACCTCACGAGGCAAGGCCACCTGCGGCGTGCAAGGTGGCGGGCGGTGCGGGTTGGCGTGCCGGTCAAAATCGAAACGAAAAAAAGCCGACGGATCACGAGGATCCCCACGCACCGCCCGCCATGGGCAAGCCGGTGCATTGTCGCGATTGCCGCTGAGGCGGCAACTCGATCGTCTCGATGTTTGATTCAGGACGCCAATCCCGGCCAGCGCAGGAGGCGCCGACGGAGGCAACCTTCTCGCGTTCTACGTGGCAATGACATGGGCAAAGTTGCAATTTACTGATCGCGTGCACGCTGTCTTGCTGCAACCCGCGGCGGGGCCAGATACGACAGTTCGCGCATGGCGAAAGCCATCACCTGCGGGCTATGCTGTGCGCCTGCCTCAACGACAAGGAAACGTCACATGCAGGTTCGCAAGGGAGTGCGTCGCATCGGCGCGCTGATGCTCGTGTTGCTGGCGACCGGCGCCATGGCCGATACGCCAAGCGCGGTCGAGGTGCCCTCGCCGGTGGCCCAGGCCGAGATCCTCAATCTGCTTGAACGCCAGGCGCTGTATCGCGATCGGGTGGACTGGGCCGCCACCCGCGTACGCCTGCAATCGGCGCAGGGCGACCCCGTGAAGCGGCTGGCGTTACTGCGCGAAGCCATTGCGGTCAGCACGGGCAATCACGGCGTATGGACGACGACCCAGCGCCAGAGCGAATTCCTTGCGCGGGCGCAGCAGGCCGGCGCCGCCGCCGTGGACCGGGCCAAGGCGGCCGATGCGGTGGATATGCGCATCGGCTGGGTGGTCATCGAGGGCTACGCCTCCACGCCGGGCGCGACGCCGCAGGAAAAGTTCCGCCAGGACATCGAGCGTGCTGCGCGGTGGCAGCAGGTCATCCGCAGCAAGGACGACGGCGCGCGCTGTGGCTGGATCGTCGACCTGCGTGACAACAGCGGTGGCAACATGTGGCCGATGCTGCTGGGCATGGCACCGCTGCTGCGCACCTCGGTAGTGAACAACGAAGATGTGGGGTCGTTCGAAACTGCACAGGGGCCTGAGCGCTGGACGTTGACCGCGACCGCCGTGCAGCGTGCAGGCAAGTCGGTGCTGGACTTCGGCCAGTCTGGCTATGCGCTGCGGCAGCCCGGCGCGCCGGTGGCGGTGCTGTTCGGGCCGCGCACCGGCAGTTCGGGCGAGGCCTCGGTGCTGGCGTGGCGAGGTCGTCCGCAGACGCGGAGTTTCGGTCAGCCCACTGCGGGTGTCTCCACTGGCAATGTCGTGCAGACGCTTGCCGATGGCAGTCGCCTGCTGCTGACCACCACCGTGATGCGCGACCGCAATGATCGTGGTGATGGCTTGAAGATCGAGCCCGACCAGCGTATCGAGGGTGATGCCGCCACTTTGGCCGCCGCCCAAGCCTGGCTGCTGGCCCAGCCCGCCTGCCAGGCGCGCTGACCCATGATCCTGATCGGCCAGCAGGAGCGGGTTGTGGTGGTCGGCCCGACCGAAGCCCACCACTGTCTGCGCTGCCAGACGGAAACCGAGTTCGCGCCGCAGCTGCGCTACAAGATGGCGCGCATCGACCTGCTGTTCGGCCTCACCTACCATCGCCGTTATGAGCTGGCCTGCACCCGGTGCGGGCACGGCTGGGTGCTGGACACCGACACCATGGACCAGCAGCTGGGCGGGGTGCCGATCCCGTGGCGGCACCGCTTCGGCCTGCCGCTGATGCTGGTGGTGGTGGCCGGTCTGGCGGCGTTGGGCTGGCTGTGGCGGCATGGATTCCTCGGTTGAGGAGCGGGCCTGCTAAAGTCTGCCCTGCAATCACGTACCGGAAGCGACCATGGACCACGACACCCCGTTCGACCCCCTCAACGACCTCGAGGTGCGCCTGCTGCAGGCCCAGGACGGCACGCTGACCGCAGCGCAGTTCCTCGATGGCCTGCTGACCTCGACGGCGTTCGTGCTGCTGGACAAGGCCATTGGCGAAGATGGCGCCTGGGACGAGAGCATCTCGCCGCTGGTGCTGACCAGCGAAAGCGGCGAACCGATGTTCGCGGTGTTCACCGCCCCCGAGCGCGCGGGCCTGTGGCACGAGCAGCTGCCGCAGTTTGCGCATGCCATGCCGATCGCGGTGCACGCGCTGCTGGCCGGTATCGGCGACGGCGTCGGCCTGGTGCTGAACCCCGGCCTGGACGTGGGTATGGAGATGATTCCCGATGCCGTGGCCCAGCTGAAGCAGCGGGCGGCGGCGATCACCCGCGGGATGGCGCATTGAAGCCAGCGATATAGGGTTGCCGGCCAGCGGCCGGCACTACCAATAGCGGTGCACGCGGCTGTCGCGGATCAGCGGGCCGCCGCGAAGGCTTTTACCCGCGCCTTGGTGGGAGAGACAGTGTGTCTTCTCCTATTGAGGGTCAGTCTTTTCTGACTCTCACACAGCTGACAAATGTGATAGCGTCGCTTCGGGCGGCGTAAGGATTGTGCAGTCGCCTTCGGGAAAAGGACGGTGCAAGGCCGGCCTTTGGGAAATGGAATCCAAATCTGAAGGAATGCCTAGTGATCGATGCATTGCGTCGTGTTGCGTTGCGTTCGACTGTGCTGCCAGTTTTCTTGATCGGTCTTATTATCTCGGGACCAGTCGCGGCTCAGTCGGTTGCGGACGGTATCCATCCCTATTTGGAATACCGGAAGCGAATCCAGAACGCTGAATCGCTGTCCACTTTGGATACGGGGCTGTTCGGCGAGGGCGTAAGTCTATACGACGGAAGCACGCAGTTCCGCGTGGTCGAAATCGACCTGCCAGGCAACAGTAATCTGCCCGTGCAGTTTGCACGCCGATTGAATATGCAGTTGCAGCCGCAAGGTAGCATCCGCGACCACGATGCTCGCCTGTTGGGCCTGGGAAATTGGGATGTTGAAGTGCCTCATGTGGCGGTAACCTACGCGAATTCCACCGGTCTTCCTGCAAGGGTATGCACTGTGGGGAGTGTGCCGGGCAGCGGCATCTTCAATGTCAGGGAGTTCTGGAGCGGGCTCAACGTACACCTGCCAGGTCGAGGCGACACTGCCATGCTTGGCATTATCGCAGGCACCCCCTTGCCTACTGCAGGAACGAGCACCCGACTTTCGACCCGCGGGGTATCTCCAACACATGCAACAGTTGTTGGGCTTGAGCCGGAAGCAGCCAGCCGCTTGTTTTCGCCTTCGGTATCCAATCCCGTTCCCGTCGTCGAAAGGCTTCAGAGGCCGTAAATGTCTACGCTAAAAGTATTTGTCGATTTCAATAACAGGGATGCTGAAGGCCTTCTCAGGCTTAACCTTAGAGGCACGTTGGATGACTTGTGGAAAGAGTGCGTGACCCTCGAAAAGGGAATGCCAATAATTGGATCGGACGGAGACCTTGTCGCCTCGATCATCGTTGTTGAACCAGGGGGAGAGGGCATATGGCGAGGCAGGATCGTTGATGGCCCTTGGGAAGATGATTCCCATAAGTGATTCAGGGCAATTGACGCAGCTGGAGTCACTCCTTTGTGAATAACTTCATCCGGTTCCAGAATGCGCATCAACACTGCGAACGCCGTGGGTGCAATCTCCCGTTCCATGCATGAGGCACGACGAAACGACTTGGCTTTCACTCAGGGCTTTTCTTCCAGGGCCTAGGATCTTTCATCTTCGCAGTAGAGTCGTGCAGGTAGCTGACTGCCAGCATGATTGCCTCCTGGTAGTGTCAGACCGCTGTACCCGGCCATCCAACGGGTTGGTGGTGCAGGACGGCTTTGAACGGTGAACTGCCATGAGGGCCGCCTGGGAGGCGACAGTGATGCTATCGGTCATTTTCAGAACGTTGCTGTCTTGACTCTGGTTGCGTGGGGGGGCTGCTGCCAGGGCGCAGACGATCACCTATATCCACACCGATGCGCTTGGATCGGTGGTGGCCGAATCGGATGTCAATGGCGCAGTGATCAAGCGCCATATCTATGAACCCTACGGGACAGTATTTGGTGGTCAGGTTGATGATGGTCTTGGGTATACCGGGCACGTGAGCGATTCGGCCAATGGGCTGAGCTACATGCAGCAGCGGTATGTGGATCCGTAGTTGGGTCTATTCCTGTTGGTGAACCCCGGTGACAGCACATCAACAGCCAGCTAGCCAATTCAATCGATACCGAAATGCGGACGGAAATCCCTACAAGTTCACGGATCCTGATGGAAGGGCCGCGCTGCCACTGCTCGCAAGGAACCCCGATGAGTGGAGTGGAAGATGAATGACAGTGTGACGAAGGTAAGATTTGCCTTGGATGACGGCGGGGTGGAGATTATGCATGTCCGACTTTTGCCGGATGGTTCGCTTGTGCTGGACAATATTCCATTTTATGCATACGGGGTTAGTTGTGGAGATACTATCGCGACGGAGCGTGACGAAGACGGCTTAATGTTCGTGGGAGTTCTCGCTCGGGGGGGGCATTCCACATATCGAGTCAGGTTGCCAGCATTCGCAGGAGATGAGCGCTTCCTGATGCGTTGGTCAGAACTGGAAGTTCTTGGCTGTACCTACGAAGGCTCTAACGTTGGTGAAAGACTACTCTATGCCGTGGATGTGCCGCCTCACGCTGCAGTGGCCGAAGTGTATAGGCTCTTGGAGCAAGGTGAGAGCGAGGGTGATTGGGAGTTTGAGGA
Organism: Stenotrophomonas thermophila; assembly: GCF_001499715.1. NCBI lineage: Bacteria > Pseudomonadati > Pseudomonadota > Gammaproteobacteria > Lysobacterales > Lysobacteraceae > Stenotrophomonas > Stenotrophomonas thermophila. The sequence goes on from NZ_CVIW01000026.1 coordinate 30,895, forward strand.
GGGATTCTACTGTTCTCCTGATTTCATTTCTTCGGAACTTCACTAATCGTGGTCTTACCATGTTTTTCCTTTGCATTGGGGTTGCGGCGGCGAAAGTTCAGTGGGAAGGAAGTCGATGAGCGTAGTGTCATCAACTCGCAGAATTTCCTATTCGGATCCTTAAGCGCATCAAGGCTCTCATGTCTCCGGTGAAATGTTCTGTTCCGGTCCTCAGGCGCGGCGAAACGTCCCCATTGTTTAGCCCATTGACGGTAGCCCAAGGGCTCCCATCAGGCATTCGACTACTCTCAGGCATGGCCGCCCATTCACCGTGCGGTTTAAGGCGTACGCGGGGCTGGTATGCGTCACGATGCGAACGGGCAGAAGCAATCCTCCAAGAAGTCCATCGACAAAGCGGGCGCTTCTCCGGCGCAGCGAGGCCTGCAACTCGTATTCGCCCAATCGAATTCTGTTCGGATTGCCACCTCCGATCGCGTTCGAAGGCGTGGATACGAATTAGATGGTTGTAGTCATGGATGGGGCAGGGAAGTGATTCCCGGCACTGTGACCCAATTGAAGCAACGGGCTGCGGCGATCAACCGTGGGAAGGCGCACTGATCGAGGAAGCTAAGGCGGCAGGCAAGTACGTACTGTTCAATGGAGAGGAGCATCGTGGGCAGGCGTTCTAACCGATCGCTGTGGGTCTATGAGATCGGCCTTGTTGCGGGTTTGGCACTGGCAGCTGCGTTCATCACCCGGTTCAATCCGGTGGAGACACTCCGGCTGGGTGGATGGCTGTTCCTCTTGATGCAACCCATCTTGTTGGGTGCTCATGCTGTCGACCACTTCTCGCGTAAGCGTCGTCGATAGACGGGCGATCGGTGCCGGCCAGCAGCCGGCATCACCAGGTGCTTCAGCGGGCGGCGGCGATGGCTTTCACCCGCGCCTTGGCCAACGCTTCACCGATGGCCGGCCCCTTCAGGTGCGTGGTATCCAGATCACGTGCCTGCACTGACAGCGCCGCCTGGTGCAGGCGCTTGAGCGTTTCGCCCTGCGGGTAGTCGGCGTCCTCGAAGCCGAGCCGCCCGCGCTTGTCGGCCTCGCAGCACAGTGCGATGCGGGCCACGCGCTCCGGCCGACGCAACGCATCACAGCGGCCCAGTAGTTCCAGCACGGTGGCATCGCGCAGTTCGTCGATGCGGTGCACGTTCAAGTGCTCGCGGCACACCGCTTCGGCCAGCTGCTGGTGCTCGGTGGGAATCTTCAACCGCGCGCACAATGCCTTCAACGGCTTGATGCCGCGCTGCTCGTGCATGATGTGGCGCGGCCATTCCTCCGGCGGGGTCAGGCCCTTGCCGAGATCGTGGGTGAGGGCAGCGAAGCCGACCAGGTCATCGCCGGGGGCGAGCTTCGCGGCCATGTCGCTGACCATTTCCTGGTGGATGCCGGTGTCGACTTCCGGGTGGAATTCGGCACGCTGCGGTACGCCGTACAGTGCTTCCAGTTCGGGCAGGATTGGGCCCAGTGCCTGCGCATCGTGCAGCGTGCGCAGGAAGGCGGAGGGCCGTTCACTGACCAGCGCCTTGCGCAGTTCCTGCCAGACGCGTTCCGGCACCAGCGCGTCCAGTTCACCGCTGGCGGCGACCTCGCGCATCAGTCCCATGGTCTCTTCGGCGACGCTGAAGCCCAGTGGTGCAAAACGGGCCATGAAGCGCGCCGCGCGCAGCACGCGCAGCGGATCCTCGACGAAGGCCGGCCCGACATGGCGCAGCACGCGCTGTTCCAGGTCACGGACACCGCCATAGGGATCGACCAGCGTGCCGGTGTCTTCGTCGCAGGCAATCGCATTGATGGTGAAGTCGCGGCGCTGCAGGTCCTCTTCCAGCGTCACCGCCGGATCGGCATCGACCACGAAGCCGCGATAGCCGCGGCCGGATTTGCGCTCGGTGCGCGCCAGCGCGTATTCCTCACCGGTCTTCGGATGCAGGAACACCGGGAAATCACGGCCGACGGCGGTGTAGCCCTGTGCTTCCATCTGCGCGGGCGTGGCGCCGACCACCACCCAGTCGCGGTCGCCGGCGGGGCGCTGCAGCAGGCGGTCACGTACGGCGCCGCCGACAAGATAGATCTTCATGGCTGGAATCATCGCATGCCCGGCGCAGATGTTCCGGTAGTGCCGGCCGCTGGCCGGCAACCGCAGTCACCCCGAAGCTGCCGGCCAGCGGCCGGCACTACCGATACAGCGGCCAGCCCGAGCCAGGCCAGCAGGCTCATCGTTTCCCTCCCCACGGAATGGATACCGGGGAATGCCGGCCAGCAGCCGGCAGTACCGTGTTGCGATCAATCGCCGCCCTGCTCGGCGTCGGCCGCGCAGCTGAAGCGCTTGCGCTTGTCCACCAGGCGGCCCATCAGGCGGTCGCTCAGCGGCAGCGCATCACCATTGAGGCGCCAGTCGTAGATCACGCTGAAGGCCAGCACGCGGGCGACGTACTCGCGGGTTTCCTTGTAGCTGATGGTCTCGATCCACAGGTCCGGATCAAAGCCCGGGCGCTGGCTCTGCCAGCGTGCTGTCGGCGTCGGCCCCGCGTTGTAGGCGGCGATGGTCACGTACGGCAGGCCATCGTACTTGTTCATCAGCTGGCGCAGGTAGGCGGTGCCGATCGCGATGTTGGTGTCCGGGTCGTACAGGCTGTCGGCGCCGCCGTAGCCGGTCAGGCCGATGGACTTGGCCACGCTGGCACCGGTGGCCGGCAGCACCTGCATCAGGCCCATGGCATTGGCAGGCGAGCGCGCACGCGGGGTGAACGTGCTCTCAGCGCGGATCTCCGCCGCCACCCAGGCCGGGTCGATGGCGTTGCGTGCCGACTCGCGGCGGATGGTGGCGTCGTGGTGCAGCGGGAAGCGCAGGTCGTACAGGCGCTGTTCCTGCGGCTGCTTGCCGAGCGCGAACACGGCACGGTCGAACCAGCCGTTGTCCTGCGCCACGCGCACGGCGAGGCGGCGCTGGGTGTCATCGAAGCGCGACAGCGCGCTGTTCCATTCGGCCACGGCCCAACCGGCGCGGTCGATCTGGTACAGCGCCATCGCCCGCTGGATGGCCGGGTCGCGCGCGATCACGGCCTGTGCCTGCGCGCTGTCGTTGGGCTTCCACGGGCACAGGGTATAACCCTGCTGCAGCTTGTCGGCGGCAAGGAAACCGTGGAAGGTCGGTGCGCGTGCGGCTTCGCGGAACAGCGGCTGCGCCTGCTGGGCCTGGCCGGTCTTCTCCAGCATGCGGCCTTCGAAGTAGCGCCAACGCGGGTCGCTGCGCTGCTTGCTGGCCATCTTGCGGATCGCTGTCAGCGCCGCTGGCCAATCGCCGCGCGACATCGCTTCGCGCACGCGCCATTCGTGCAGGCGTTCGTCATACGCCGATTCCGGCACCGCGTTGAGGCGGCGCGCCGAATCGGGCAGGTAGGAAGCCACCGTCCACAGTGCGATCTGGTATAGCACCTGGCCCTGCTGCGCGGCACTCAGGCCCAGCGCCTGGGCGTACTGCGGCAGCTGCTGTTCGGTGGCGGCCGGGTCGGCCTTGGCCAGCTTGGCCAGGCCATCGGTGGCGATGCGCCGGCTGCGTTCGTTGCGCGGCCAGTTCAACGCGCTGGCGTTGGGCTTGTCGACAAAGGCTGCGTAATTGTTCGCCAGCGCCAGGTGGGCGGCGGGCAGGCCGCGTGCGGCGCTGCGCATCACCGCCGGTTGCTGGGCATCGGCGGCAGCATCGATGCGTTCCCAGCGCAGGGCGTCGCTCAGGCCACCCTGTGCCTGCAGTACGGCAAAAACGGCATCACAGCCGTCCGGCAGCGACTTGCCGTTCTTGCGCCACAGGTCCTGCGCTTCACTGATCCACTGCGGATCGACCTTGCCCGTCACCTGGCGCGCGGTCAGCTGCGCACAGCGCAGGCCGGTGTTGTCGGTGGGCGCCCAGTTGGCCAGCAGGGTCGGCCAGTCCTGGCGGCGTGCGAGCGAGGGCAGCCACACGCTGCGGAAGGTGGTGGCCACGGCCTGGCCGTCGTAGCGCTTGAGGAAGGCCTGGGCCTGCGCGGTATCGACGGTGTCGATGTTACGGCGCAGGTTGGCGTACTCCAGCCAGCCATAGGCCGGGTGATGGCTGAGCGCAGCGGCTTGGCCGGGATCGAACTGGCCGCGTTCGGCGGCTGCGATCGCGGCCTTCAGCTGCGCGTTCTGGGCGTCGAGGGACTGGGCGTTGGCGCAGCCGATCAGCAGCGTGGTGGCCAAGGGCAGCAGGGACAGGGCAGTTGAAGTGCGTCGGGTCATGGCGACCAGCATAGCGGGCGATGGCTGAATTCAGTTTCGCATTGCGTGCACGCCGAGCGTCGGCAACGACAGCTGAATGACCCAGCGCAGGCCACTGCCGCAGGGGACGGGAGGCGTCGTAACGTCGGCCTTGGGCGAACGGCCCGGCTGCAGGGAGCGGCACATGGCGTTCAGTAGCGCAGGAAGAAGCGGTCCGCTGGCGGACATCAATGTCACGCCACTGGTGGATGTAATGCTGGTGCTGTTGATCATCTTCATCGTGACCGCGCCGATCGTGGCCCGGCCGATTGCCGTGCAGTTACCACAGGCCACCGATCGCACGATCGATCGCCCCGAACCGCCGCCGCCGATCGAGCTGCGCCTGGATGCTGCCAACCAGCTCAGCTGGAATGGCCAGCCCATGACGATCAGCGAGCTTCAGGCGCGCCTGCAGGCACAGGTGGGCGAACATGCCGGCAACCTGCCGGAGCTGCGCATCGCCACCGATCCGGCGGCCGAGTACGAAGGCATGGCGCGGATATTGGCTGCGGCCGAAGCCACTGGCATGGAGCGCATTGCGTTCGTGCGATAGCGTATCTAAACCGCCGCTCATGGGGAGATTGCGACATGAGCGGCGGATGAGGGTGTCAGTATTGCTGGCAGTAGACTGTGCGACCATCCCAACTGCACGAGATGCGGCTGCTGCTTCCGCGCTGGACGGGGACTCCATACATCTGTGCGGATCTGACCCAGTTGTCCAAGTCGCCATGCTGGCCGAAATAGTATTGTCCGGCGTACGAAGGGGCGGAGATCGGGTCGGCGATGGATTCGTCAGGAACCTTGTTGCCTGTGCTGTCGCGACTTTCGCCCTTCTGATACTTCGCTTCGGCAACGTTGTCCGGTGTTACTCGATAAAGCGTCTTCGATCCGTCACGCCATGTGATCATTATTGTTATGGATCCGCCACCTTTGAGGCCTGCCCAGTTCAGGGCCGCTTGTTGAATCGAGAGCGCAATACTGTTCCAGGTTGGGCTTCCCGTATTGGCTCCTGCCAGTTCTGTGGCTAGATACTGGCCAAGTCGGGTTCGCAGTGTGGCTGAGGCGACGATGTCAAAGGTATTGGAGGACTTGTAAGACTCGGGGAACCTCACTCCATTGGAGTTTCCGGGGTTGTCTGGATGCAGCACGACCACTGATCCGCCTCCTGCCATCGCGTGGGCCCCTTCAGGTGGACCTCGAAAGGCTGACGTCGCATCCAGAATCCGTAGGAAGGCCATTTGAATCTGTGCGGGAACCGGTGTCGAAAGTGCGCGCCACTTTCTGATCTCGCGATCATATTCAACTTCGAAGGCGCTCAGTCGGGCTTTTTCGAAGTCCATTACAACCGCCAACCCGGAGCCTGACATCAGGGCTGCATCTTTGGGAGAGGCACAGTTGTTGCATTCAATCAGGCCCCCCGCTCTCGATTCGCTTGTAGGGAACAGAAGTAATGCCGTGACAACCGCGACATGGATCATGACGGTGATTGTTTTCACAATTGAGCCTCATGAGAATGACTGGGGCTCTCAGTCTCACCTTGGTTGGCCCCGGAAATTCGTTTGACGGGCAGTTTTCAAACTATTCCTAAGTGTTGTCTGAATTTGCTTCGTAGATTCAAGCTAGTCGATGCATGTGGCTCTGTCATCGAGATGGCAGCAGCCAAAAGAGCAGCCATTGAGTGCCTCAGGTTCGCACGGTGATCCCGGCGATCTGCAGTCCGTCATTGCAAGGGCTCCTGCCTATGGATTACTCGCCATCTTGGTATGAGTTCCAGCTCAAATGCGATCTGTTCGACGCCGTCAACCGACGGCAACGGCGATGATCATGCTGCCGATGGCACCGGCGCATTGTCGTTGGACGGATCGGCAAGAGCACTTGCCCAATTGCGGGAAAGCCGGGAAGCCGCTGTCGCAGCCAGCATCAAGGCTGCCTGCGGTGAACAGTATCGTCCGGTCATAACCTGCAGCTATCTGACGCAATCGGCCTGCAATTACGTCAATTCCGCGTGAAAGAGTGTCGATCATCACGCCGCGATTTTTACCACTTGTTTACAAAGGGGACGGCGCCGCCATGCAGGGAGGGAGTGCGGCAGCCCATGTCCCGACATTCCTTTGGAGAGAGAGCGAATGAATCACCTGCACCACCGCCCTTTGGCGGTTGCCGTCGCGCTGTGCGTGATGACCCTGGCACCGTTGGGTGCCGCTGCACAATCCACCACCAACCTAGATGCGGTGGAAGTCACCGGTACCCGCATCAAGCGCGCTGAGGTGGAGGGCCAGGTGCCGATCCAGACGCTGACGCGCGGCGATATCGAACGCACCGGGCTGACCTCGATCGGCGAAGTGCTGCAGCAGCTCACCGGTTCCGGTTCGGCGCTCAACGCCAAGTTCAACTCGTCCGGCAACTTCGGTTTCCCGCCCGATGGCAGTGGCGTGGGTGCCGGCTCGGCGCAGGTCGACCTGCGCCACCTGGGGGCCAAGCGCGTGCTGGTGCTGGTCGATGGCATCCGCTGGGTCAATGAGTCGTCCGCCTCCGGCGTCGGCTCGGCCACCGATCTCAATACCATTCCGTTGGCCATCGTCGAGCGCATCGAGGTGCTGGAAGATGGTGCGTCGTCACTGTACGGCTCCGATGCCATTGCAGGCGTGGTCAACATCATCACCCGCCGCGATTTCGATGGTGGCCAGGTGACGCTGAACTACGGCGAGTACAGCAAGGGCGACGGCACCCAGAAGGGCGTGGATCTGGCTTGGGGCAAGAGCGGCGACCGCTTCAGCCTGTTCCTGGGCGCCAGCTGGACCAAGCAGGATCCGGTGTTTGCCAAGGACCGCGAACAGTCGCGCTTCCCGATTCCCGGCACCGGTCTGGCCTTCGGCAGCGGCGGCATTCCGCAGGGCCGTTTCATGTTCACCGACCCGAACAACGGCGCGGTGCAGAACATCGTGCCCAATACCGGCGTGAGCAACCCGCGTTACGACGGCAGTGCAGGCTGCACGCGCACCGATGACTATCACTGCTTCACCACCGCCGACCGCTTCAACTTCGCCGAATACAACATGGTGCTGACACCGTCGGAGCGCAAAGGCCTGTTCGGCCAGTTCCGCTTCGACATCACCGACAACGTGCAGTGGTACGTCAAGGCACTGGGCAACCGTCGCGAGTCGACCAACCAGGCCGGCCCCGAGCCGCTGTTCTTCGGCCCCGATGGCGCCACCGGCAATCCGCTGGCCGACAACATCACCGTGTCTGCACTCAACCCGTACAACCCGTTCGGGTTTGACCTGGTAGCGGGCGACAACCTGAGCCTGATCGGCCGCCGTCCGGTGGAAGGCGGTGCGCGCGTGTTCAAGCAGGAAGTGGACACCACCTATTTCGCCACCGGCCTGGTCGGTGACTTCCATGCCGCCGACCGCAGCTGGTACTGGGACGTCAACGGCATGTACAGCAAGAACAAGGCCGAACAGACCAACTACGGCAGCTATGACATCTACAAGGTGAACATGGCGCTGGGCGATCCGGCGGTGTGCGCGGCCACGCCGGGCTGCGTGCCGCTGAACATCTTTGGTGGCGTCGGTTCGATCACCCCGGACATGCTGAAGTGGATCCAGCCGGTGGTGCGCGACCGCAGCCAGAACGAGCTGAGCCTGTTCACCGCCAACCTGTCCAGCGAGCTGTTCTCGCTGCCGGCAGGTCCGGTGTCCTTCGCCACCGGTTTCGAGTACCGCAAGTACAAGGGCTCCTACCAGCCCGATCCGCTGACGGTGATTGGTCACTACAACGGCGTGCCGTCGCAGCCGACCTCCGGTTCCTACGATGTCAACGAGGCTTACCTGGAGTTGAGCGTGCCGATCTTCGCCGATTCCTCGTTCGGCAAGAAGCTGGACCTGAGCCTGGCCGGCCGTTATTCGGACTACTCCACCTTCGGTGGCGAGTTCACGCCCAAGTACGGCCTGCGCTGGCAGGTGACCGATGATTTCGTGCTGCGCACCACCTACGCCGAGGGCTTCCGCGCGCCGTCGATCGGTGAACTGTACGGCTCGGCGGCGCGTGCCGACCTGCAGCTGTTCGACCCGTGCTCGGTGGGTCTGGGCGGCACGCCGCCGCGTGGCAGCGCCGCCAACTGTGCCGCGCTGGGCGTGCCGGCCGGCTTCCAGCAGGCCAACTCGCAGATCTCGGTGACCACCGGCGGCAACCGCGAGCTGGAGCCGGAACGCTCGCGCAGCTTCAGCGCCGGTTTCGTGTGGAGCCCGTGGTTCGGCAACAATGCGTCGTGGTCGGAGCGCTTCGATGTGGAGGTGACCTTCTACCGCCATGCCATCGACGGTGCGATCCAGGCAATCAACGCGCAGACCCAGCTGGACCTGTGCGTGGAGACGCTGGACCCGATCTACTGTGATGGCATTACCCGTGCAAGCACCGGTGCGGTCAGCAGCTTCAACAACCGCCTGACCAACCTGGGGTCGATCAAGACCGACGGCTGGGACGTGGATCTGTTCTGGACGCTGCCGCAGACGTCCATCGGCCAGTTCAAGCTGGGCTGGAAGAACACCTTTGTCGGCCGCTACGAGGCCACCGGCGCGGCCGGGCAGAAGCAGCCGCAGAAGCCCGGCGTGGAAGTGGCTGACAGTTCGATTCCCGAATGGACCAGCAACGCCAGCATCGGCTGGACGCTGGACCGCTGGAGCGCCAACTGGACCGTGCGGCATATCTCCGAACTGACCGAAAACTGCGGTGACGCTTCCGTGTTCCCGGTCTGCAGCAACCAGGCTGCGGGCACCAATACGCTGTCGGCCACCACCTTCCATGACATGCAGGTGGGCTACAAGATCGACTGGATGAAGGGGCTGCAGCTGACGGCCGGCCTGAACAACGTGTTCGACAAGGATCCGCCGATCTGCCTGTCGTGCTCGTTGAACGGTTACGACGCTTCGACCTATGACATCCCGCGTGGCCGCTACTGGTACCTGCGCGCGGACCTGCGCTTCTGATGTGAGGGTGGCAGCGCCGGTCAGTTCCGGCGCTGCCTTGCGGATGTAGCGCCGAGCCCGCGCTCGGCTGATTCTCTGAGCCGAGCATGGGCTCGGCTCTACAGGTGCGGCGCGGTCGTACCCCGCGTCTGATCAGAACGCCCAGGTGAACGTCAGCGAGCCGTTGCGGCCATCGCCGTAGGCACCGTAGCCGTTGATCTGCGACAGGTACTTCTTGTCCAGCAGGTTGTTGAGGTTGGCCTGCACGCTGAACTCCGACGAGATGCGGTAGCGCACGAAGGCGCTGACCAGTGCGTAGCCGCTCTGCTCGATGCGGCCGTAGGCCGGCACCGGGTAGTAGATGCGGTTCTGCCAGTTGGCACCGCCACCGACGGTCAGTGCCTGCAGCGACTGCGGGGTGTAGCTGGTGAACAGCTTCAGTGCGGTCTGTGGCAGGTTGGTGTTGATGTCGGCGTCGTTGATGTCCTTGGCCACATAGCGCGACGCACCGAAGGTCGCATTCCAGCCCGGGGCCAGTTCACCGTTCAGCTCGAACTCGAAGCCACGGCTGACCGTGCCACGCGCGGCGCGGTAGGCGGTTTCGCCGCCGGTACCGCCGATGACCGGCTCACCGGTGGCCTGGCCGACGTTGTCCTGTTCGATGCGGAACACGGCCAGCGAGGCGTTCAGGCGGTTGTCGAACCACGCGCCCTTGACGCCAACTTCGTAGCTCTTGCCATCGACCGGATCGAGGTAGCCGCCATTGCGGTCCTTCAGCGTCTGCGGCTGGAAAATTTCGGTGTAGCTGGCGTAGGTCGAGTACGTCCCGTTGATGTCGAAGACCAGGCCGGCGTACGGCGTGGTCACCTTGTGCGCGCGGTCGGCGCCTTCACCCTCGCTCTTCCAGTCAGTGTAGCGTGCGCCAATGATCAGCTTCAGCGGATCGGCCAGCGACAGGCGCGCGGCCGCGTAACCGGCCTTCTGCGTGATGGTGCCCTCGCTGGCCAGGGCCAGCGGGTTCCAGTTCGGCTCACCGATCTTGCCCGTCCAGTTCAGATAGCTGGCGAACGGATCCCAGGTCTGGCCTGGGCCACCGACCTGGTAGTCGCCGTAGTTGGCGTACTCGCGCCTGTTGTAGCTGAGGCCGGCCATCAGCTGGTGCTCGCGGCCGAACAGCTGGAACGGGCCGTCAATGTAGCCATCAACGCCGGTGACCTTGCGCTCGGTGTTGTAGAAGCCCGCGGACGGCGAGATGCCCGCACCGGTGGTCTTGTCCAAGTTCGATTCGCCCGTGGTCCAGTCGTTGTAGGCCGGGTAGAACAGTTTGTCGTCGGCCTTGGTCTCATCGTGCGTGGCGCCAACCTTGAACTTCCAGCCATTGCTGAAGGCGTGCTGCAGGGTGGCGAAGGCGCGCTTGCTGGTGGTGTCCCAGTAGGTCCAGTCCGGGCTGGCGTTGAACGATTCGTCGTAGCCGGTGCGCGAGCCATCCGAATACAGCATCGGGAAACCGCCCCAGGTCGCGCCGTTGGCGCGCTTCTGCTGGTAGTCGTAGCCCACGCTCAACTGGGTGTCCGGAGTCAGGTCGGCGTCGATGACGGCATAGCCCAGCGTCTTGCGCTGGTTGTAGCGGTCCATCTGGCCATCGGTGTCCAGGTAGCTGCCGATTACGCGGCCGCGCACCGTGCCACTGGCGTTGAGCGCGCTGCCTACGTCCACGGTGGTGCGGGTGCGGCCCCAGCTGCCGACGTTCACCGACACGCTGCCGGCCAGCTCGGCACTGTCGGCATGCTTGCGGATCAGGTTCACCGACGCGGACGGATTGCCGGCACCACTGAGCAGGCCGGTGGCGCCACGCACCACTTCCACGCGGTCGTACAGCGCAAGGTCCAGGCCGGAATCACCGTAGCTCCAGTTCTGCACCATCTGCGTGGGCAGGCCATCGAACTGGTAGGCGTCGATGTAGAACCCACGTGCGTAGAACTCGGTGCGCTCGCTGTCGGACTGGGTACTGGTCACGCCGGTGGTGTTGGCCAGCACGTCCATGATGTCGTCCAGGTTCTGATCTTCGATGCGCTGGTGGCTGATGATGCTGAGCGACTGCGGGATCTCGCGCGGTGCCAGGTCGAAGCGGGTACCGGCCGAGGTGCGGCGCACCGAATAGCCTTCGGCGCGTTCGCCCTTGACCACCACCTTGTCCAATGTGGTCGGGTCGGCGGCGGTGTCGGCGAAGGCGGCCGGGGCCGGGGCCAGGGCGCAGAGTGCAACGAGTACGGCAACGGACAGCCGCTGCGGCTGCGGGATACGGAAGGCGGAACGGGTCATGGGGGTCCTGGACGAGCACGCGCGCTCGGCCGGCATCCAGAAGGCGAGGCGCTACGGGGGAGAAACGGGCGGGCAGGCCGTCCTGGCACCACCGGAAACGTAAGAAATGGTAATACGAACTATTCCCATTTACAAATCATGAACGAGGTAGGCACTCACGCGGGCCGCGACGCAGCGCATTGGGTTCAGCGCAGCAGCGGCAGCGGATCGCGCGCGCCATCGGCGCCGTAGATGCCCCAGTGCAGGTGGGGCGGCGTGCCCTTGGCATTGCCGCTGTCGCCTACATGCCCGAGCAGGTCGCCGGCCTGGACCACCTGGCCGCGCGCCAGGCCCTCGGCCCAGTCGTCCAGATGGGCGTAGTAGTAACGTTCACGCCCGGGCCCGATCACCCAGACCTGGCGGCCACCGAGGCCGCGCTCGCTGACGTCCGCGATGACGCCGGCAGTGACGCTGCGCACCGCGGTGCCGCGCCTGGCGAAGATGTCGATGCCGGCGTGGGAGCGGTCACGGCCACGTGGTGCGCCGAAGGTGTCGGCGATCTGGCGTGGCCGCACGCCGTCCACCGGGACCGGTAGTTGCGTGGCCGGCGGCATCCGCGAGAGTGTCCACAGCATCTTCGGTGCGGCGGCCCAGGGACTGTTCCACAACGCCATCATCGCAACGACGGCAATGGCCAGCCACAGGCCGCGCAGCAACCAGCGGCGCAGGCGGTGGGCGTGGGAGGGCGATGTGCTCATGGTTTCGGAGTGTAGAGTC
>NZ_CVIW01000027.1:0-36235 GCF_001499715.1 Stenotrophomonas thermophila
AAGGCTTTGGGTGTGTCCGCCGACGAGCTCCGGGCCGCAGTCAAAGCCGTGGGTCCTACCTCCGCAGCGGTTCGCAAGCACCTGGGCAAGTAACGGGGAGCCGTCATGTCCTTGGTCGAATACCGCCGCAAGCGCCGCTTTGATCAGACCAAGGAACCACGCGACCGATCTGGGTTGCCCGATGGATGGATCGGGCGTTCGCGCGCCAGCAGGCGCGTCAGAAGAACTAAACGCTCACGGGCAGGTTTCGCCCGGGATGTTCTCCCAGCCGCCCGGAATGCGCCGGAACGCAACACCTCCTATGCAGCGGATCTCTTCCCGGCGCTGCTTGACCTCTCGTTCTGCCTGTTCTCGGCGTGCGCGGATCTCCGCCAACGCTGCTTTTCGGTACGTGACTGGCTCGAGCTGGGGAGCCGGGTTGGCGCTGGCTGACTGAGCTGGCATAGGTTCGGCTTGGAAGCGCGCATTCCAAGCGTCGCCGGTCCGCAGATGCAGCCAGATTCCAGCACCGGCCATACCCAGTAGGATCACGGCCCACAGGCCGAGCCACGGAAATTCCCAGCGCGAGCGTGGGATGGGTTGCAGGTACTCCGGTCGTTCGCGTTCCATACGGCCCCCAAGGCGTCCTGCGCGCATTCTAGCCGGGGTGTAGGGGCAGCGCCCCTACGGCAGCGCCTCACACGCGCTGGCGAGGCCTCGGTCCTGGCACCGGCAGGCCAATGGATGACGGATAGAATCGGACGAAATGGACCGCAAGAGGGGGGCGTAATGGACGACGTATCCATGATTTTTGGAGCAATGTGGGCAGGGCTGGAGGCCATCATCGGCAGCCCGTTGGTACAGACAATTGCAGGTGGCTTGATCGGTGCGGTCGCGGCTACAAAGGCCGTCGATCGCCAGATATCTGCTGACAGGGTCGCTGAAGCGAAATCGGACGAGGCAGCTATCGCTCGGCTGAAACTGGGTCTTCGCGTAGAAATGGAAGCGGTCCTGAAGATGGCGGAGCAATCACTAGGCCCTGAAATCGCCAAATGGAAGGCAGCGGGTGGGCGCGGGGGGTTTGGGTCCGTTTTTCCCCTTCAAAGCGAATACTTCACTTTGTTTGCGAAGAATGCGGACCAGTTGGGCTTGGTTGATGAGCGCACGGCGACCCTCGTTATCCAGGGATACATTGACCTCAAGGGTTCGGTGGACAGTTTTCTCTACAACAACCGTCTTCTTGAGGAATTCGAACAGGCTCGGCTTAAGCTTGGAGCGTCGACGGACAGTTCGTGGGTAGTCGAGCACATAGAGAGCATCGAAGATCAATTGCGCAGGTATGGTGCGCCGTTGATCCAGAATTACGATAAGGCGGTAGCGTCCGTAGGCGCCGCGCTGAAGAGCCTTAAGACTTGATGTCGGGGTGTAGGAGCAGCGCCCCTACGGAAGCGCCTCACACGCGCTGGCGAGGCCTCGGCCCCGATACAGGCAGGACTGCCGCTGGTGGCTCGGCGTCAGGGCCAGCCATCGCCACCGCCGAACGCTGTTTGCGCCGGCACACCACGTCCCGCAGATTGACGACAGTGGCAGGATGATGGCGAATGCCGGCGTCGCGATTGCTCACATTTTTGGAACTGTCGATCGACGGTACCGAGCGTGCAGCTTCCATCATGCGGCGCCATTCCTGCGCTTGGCAGGCGGTGAGCGACAGCCACGCCAGGTCTTCAGGCAGCAGCTCGCGACCTTCAGGCGTGATCAGGCGGTCACCGAGGAAAGAAAAACCGGCCCAAGGGCCGGTCGGGTCAATACGGTGGTGCGGGTCAAACTCAATCATGCCGCGATCTCATCCTTGGCCGGGGACTGAGGGCGCAGGCAAGAGCCGAGCCAGAGGCCCAGCCATTGCCACGCCGAGGACACGAACGCGGCCGTAGCCCGATACAGCATTGCGCATAATGTATACAACGTGGGCATTATCGAAGCCCGCGACCGCTGCCTGAGCCCTGTGGGGCAGGCCGAAACCTACAGCCAGGCACAGTGCCATTGCCATGCCTGCTAGCTTGCGCCAAACCGCCTTCTCTTCCCGGCTGATTGCCCGCGCCTCGCCCACGATTCCGATGACCTTGACGAGGGGTTCTCCCGTCAGGCCTGCCAATGTCGCGCATACGACCGCATTCGGTAGCGACACTCCCTTGCGGTAGTTGCTGACCGAGCTTGGCCGCACGCCCAGCCGTGCCGCGAGCTCCGAATCATTGCTTGCCCCAGTAGCAGCCTTGGCGGCGTCCAGCAGTGCATCGATAGTCGGCATTTCCAAGACCCTTGACATGTGGTTTACAAGGGTATTGAATCACACCCGGATTCCAAGAGGCTTGGAAACCACCCGCCACCGGCACCCCAAGGCCGCTGGCGGGTTTCCTTGGGGCAGGGGCTTGGGGGTGGGGTGAGCATGGACAACGCGCTTCTCGTCATCGTTCTGGCCGTCGCGTGCGTCAGCGTCGGCATCGTCCGCATCGGCTCATGGGTGATCGCCCAGCACGAGCAAGAGCAGACCCGGATTCTTCTTCAGCAGGTCTACGCGGCCTGCGCCATCGCCCAGGTACGCGCAGGGCAGCAGGAGCGCCGCGTATGAGCGTTCATCAGTGGGCCATTGAACTTGCCGAGTCCGACATGGGCTTGTTTGCGTGCGCCGCGCTGCTCGTCGTCGTCCTCGGCACGGCAATTCTCTCCATCGTGATTGAGCAGGCATGGCTGGGGCTTCGCCGCCTGTGGAAGCTTAGGAAGGATCGCTCCAATGGCCGGTGAGCGCGCGGTGCTGGCCGGGTCGGGACTCCCCTCGTCTAACAGGGGAGTCAGTGAATTCAGGAACGCCGATGGAGCCCTTACGGTCGGCATTGACTGGTTCTCCGCTTCCATCGATCTGCGCGCAGCGCTGGACGAGGTCGCGTTCCGCGATGGCGACAGCTTCGAAGAGGTCCGCCAGTGGATCGAGTTCTCCCCGGAGAACGCACGCATCGCAGCCCTGCAGGTGTTCTGCTGGTTCTTCGCCGGGCTTGGCCTTGAACTGGATGAAACAGCGGGTGGCGGTCGCTTCTACACGTGGCGCATCAAGATCATCGACGCGGCTAAGAAGTTCGTCGGCATGATCGAACTCGGCGGCGAAGAGTGCCGTCGCGCAGATGGGACGTATACCGCCCGCATCGAGCTAACTGGTGATGGATGCAAGGCGATAGGCGCAGCGCGCTGCGGCCATGCGCAGCGGTGGCTGGAGCTTCGAGCGAAGCTCGAAAGCTGCGCCGGGAGGATCACCCGTGTCGATGTGTGCGCCGATGACCTGGTGGGCGACTACCCATTGCGCATGGCACAGAAGTGGTACGAGGAAGGCGAGTTCAACAATCGCGGTCAGCGCCCCAAGGCACAGCTGGTGGACGACTACGACAGCGGTGACGGCAAGACGTTCTATGTCGGCGGCAAGAAGTCGGAAAAGCAGCTGCGCGTCTACGAGAAGGGCAGGGAGCAGGGCGACAAGAGTTCGCCGTGGGTGCGCTATGAGGCGCAGTTCCGCAATTCCAACCGCAAGGAACTGCCACTCGACATTCTGCGTGATCCGGCGTCCTACCTGCTCGGCGCCTATCCAGTCCTGTCCTTTCTGCGCTGCGTTGCCACGCGCATCGAAATCACAAAAGCCGCCGTTGAAGCGACGTGGAAGAGCGTTCGCCGTCACATCCGCCGCCAGTACGGCGCGGCCCTCAATTTCATCGCCAAGAACTGCCCTGACGATCAGGCGTTGCGGGCGGTAATCGAATCCTGCACTTCGCCATCGCTGCCGAAGTGGGTCACAGGTGACACAGCAGCGCACTGGCCCGAAATCGCGGCCGTACAGCCAACCTCAAAGGGGTAACAGCACATGAGCATCAAGGTCACTGTCCTGAAGAACGAAATCGACGAACGCGGCGGCAGCTTCAAGAATGACGCTGGCGAGAACGTCGAGTACACCACCCGCAAGCAGAAGGCGAAGCTTGAAACCGGTGGTTTTGCGTATCCGTTCGACGTGCGCCTGGACAAGGGCCAGCCGGGCTATCCCGAAGGCGAGTACGAGCTCGATATCGAATCGATGCTTCAGGTGAACAAGGGTGTCGCTTCGCTGAGCAAGTTCACCGTGCTGCGCCCGGCTCCCAAGGCTGCTGCGCGTCCTGCAGCGCAGGCCTAACTCATGCCAGAGCCGGTCTACATCCAGTCGTGTGCGGTCCAGAACATCGGGGCCGATGGCTTCTGCGCTGTGCCGGTCTGGATCGAGAAACCTCAGCCAGTACTTCCAGCGCTCACGCTGGCTGAGGGTACGCAAGTCGCATTTGCTATCGCGTCTTGCTGGGCACTGGGCGTCGTTTTCAGGCAGTACGCCCGGCTGTCTCGTGAGCACTTCTAAACCAACCAAGAGGGTACAACCATGAAGATGAACAAGATCGCCAGCAGCGTTGTGGACTTCACCCGTTCCACCGCAGGCAAGGTCGCAACCGGTGCGACTGCAATGGTCGCCAGCGGCGCAGCTCTCGCCAGTGGCGGTGGTCCGGCCGAGGCGATCACTGCGGAAATCACCAGCGGCAAGTCCAGCGTCAACGGCATCCTGGTCGTGCTGGCCGGTGTGCTGGGCCTGTTCCTTCTGTGGAAGATGATCAAGCGCGCCAACTAACGGGGAGCGGGTGTCATGCCCGTGCTGGTAGCGGTGATGGAGGTCCTGGCGACGGCTGCTTCGGTCGTCGCGGGGATTCTCTCGGTTCTCGCAGCGGTGAAGGGGCTGTTTCTGCTGTGGGGGAACATCAAACAGGCCAAGTAGGGGCGCACGTCGCCCCTACTTTTTTGGGGGTCCGTATGGGCTATTTCGTGATCGTTGCTGTGCTGGGGGCGCTATGGCTCGCCTTCGACTCGTGAACTTCTGCGCCCGGTGGACGTGCGCGCTTGCGCTTCTGCTGGCTGCGGTGCTCTTCACGTCTGCAGCCTCAGCGCAGACGTATGCCGATCAGGGGGCCGCCTACAAGGCGTGCATGGAGTACATCACCAATTACGTTAACGTACGTCCAACCACTACTCGCAATCCTTCTTGCCCCTCTAAGGTTCAAGGTTCGTCGACCATTTACGAAGGTCGCAACGAGTACGTTGATGGCGTGGGCAACTGGGGCAACTACATCAAACACGGCAGCTTTATGTACACAACGGCGAATAGCTGTAGTACTCGTGTTGATGGGCAGGCCGGAATGATCAACGGAACACTCTATTCGGGCGGAGTGTGCGACAACGGCTGTAAGGTCCAACCCAATCTGGACCCCGGCACGAACTTTTCTATTCGCGAAAGCGGCAACCCAAACGCCATTCCCGTTCGGTCCGGCACATGGAGGGCTTCGGGCCAGGTATGCAGCATCGTGGATACTCAGCCAAAGCCAGACGCAAAGGATGAGTACTGCCACACTACGTCGTCTGGGCATCAGGTCTGCAAAGGCAAGGACAGGACGTGCGTAACGTCGCCTAGCGGATTTCGCACGTGTGCGAGTGACTCGGCGAATACGAAAGGCCACACGGCGACGAACAATTCCCGCACTGAGGCCACCAGCATCAGCGCGCCCAACACGCCGCCAAACGCTCCCACCAACCGTCCCGGCGAAGACTGGAAGCCGAGTGGCGGGACCACGAACATCACGAACAACAATAACGGCAACACCACAAATACGCAGAACTACAACAATCAGGGCACGCCCAATGGCAACCAGCCCACGCCTGGCGATGGTTCTGGCCCCGGTGCTGGCGGTAGTAATGGCAATGGTGAGCAAGGCGAGGGCAACGGCAACAGTGCGAGCGGCGGCGGCGATTGCGCGGCGCCACCTTCAACCTCCGGTGATCCCATTCTCGGCATGATCGCAATGCAGACGTGGGCAACGCGGTGCGCAACTGAAAAGGCAAATTCCGCGAAGGTCACAGGCGACGTTGGCAACTGTGATGCTGCTTTCTCTGTCGAGGGCGACTCGATACAGGCCAATCAGCTTCGTGCGCAGCGTGCACAGCTGTGTGCTGGCAAGCCCGGGTCTGGCGAGGGCACCGGCGGCGACCCCCATCAGGGCGCGGATGACGTCGACGGCCCCGGCAAGTGGACTTGGAAGTTTGACGACAAGCTCATCGATAAGACCGGTTTTGGCGGCGGCAGCTGCCCCCAGCTTGGAACAATCGACTTCGGCAAGTTCGGCACCGTCTCACTTGATGGGCAGACGTGGTGGTGTCCGCTCATTGCGGCGCTACGCGCCGTGATGCTTCTGCTGGGAATGTTCATTTCCTTCCGCATCGTCTTTGGAGATTCGTGATGGGTTCCATATGGGAGTGGATCACGCGCGGCGTGAACCTTGTTTGGACCGTGCTGTTTGGTGGTATCGGTCGGATTGTGACCAAGGCTCTCTCGACTGCCGGCATTACGCTGGTGTCGATCAATCAGCTTCTTCCACAGCTGCGTTCGGCTATCGCCGACTACTTCAGTGGCTTGCCGGATTGGGCCCATAACTTCATCGGCGCTGTCGGCTTCGACGTGTTCATGAGCATGATCTTGTCGGCGCTTTCGGTGCGCTTCATGTTCAAGATCATTCCGATGCCTACGGCCCAAGCGCAACAGTTGGGGGTAACCAAGGAATGATCTACTGGTATACGGGGCAGCCAGGACACGGCAAGACCCTTCACGCTATCGATCACGCGATCGACTTTCTCAACGAAGGGCGCTTGGTGTACGTGTGCAACGTTCGCGGTTTCAAGCACGACGAAGCACGCATGCTACCGATGACGCCTGAGCAGTTCCGTGATTGGCCTAACTTCCTGCCCGACGGCGCGGTGTGCGTGGTTGATGAGGCATATGAGCACGGCATGCTCCCGAAGCGTCGGCCTGGCTCAACGGTTCCGCACCATGTCGAGCAGTTAGCGAAGCATCGTCATCGTGGCTTGGACTTCATTTTTGTCAGTCAGTCACCGGACCGGCAGTGCGATGACTTTGTGCAGGACCTCATCGAGCGCCATGTGCATGTGCGTCGTCGATTCGGCTTGCCGTTCGCACACCTACGCACCTTCGACCGTTACGAAAAGAATCCGGAGAAGGGGCACCCCCTGATCCTGAAGAGGGTCAAGCTGCCTAAGCGTCCGATGGGCCTCTACGAGTCTACCGTGATGGATACCAGTGAGAAGGCCATACCCTGGTATTACCCTGCTGCCTTTGCGCTGTTGATCGCCGTGGTCGTCGGCGCATGGTGGTCCGTGAACCGTGTGCATGCCCAGCTATCGGGGCAGCTCGATACGGTGCAACCCAAGGCAGCGGCGCCGCAAGCGGCGGAGAACGGAGCGGGAGCGACGGTCGCAGCCGCGCCGCAAGCAGCACCTGCGGCTGTCACCCGGAACAGCGACTACCTTGCATGGGTTACGCCACGGGTCGCGGGCCAGCCTTGGACGGCACCCGCGTATGACAGCCTGACCATTCCGACCAATCAGCCTCCACGTGTTTACTGCATGGCATCCGGTGATGGGCTTGATGCCAACGGCGAGCATCAGATAGGGCGCTGCAGCTGCAAGACGGAGCAGGGCACCACCTACGTCATGGATCAGGAACAGTGCCGCATGGTCGCGGTCAATGGGCAGTACGAGCCGTTCCTTGACACCAATCAGGCTGAGGCGCGCCGTATGAATGACTATCAGCAGTCCGCGCATTTTCAGGAGGAATCCCGCCGCATCCGCAGCGAGGCAGCAGGTGTCGCGCTACAGCACGTCGAGCGCAGCATGGGCAGCTTCCCCGAGTCGCCGCCGCACGCAACCAGCAGCTACATGACCACAGCGCCGGGGCCGAACAAGCTATGACCAGCAGCGCACGCGAGGTGTTGAAGTGGTTGGCCGTCGTTCTCATGACTTGCGACCACGTCGCCAAGATCATCTATGGTGGCTATGTGCCAGGTCTCAGCGAGGCGGGCAGGGTGGCGTTCCCCCTGTTCGCGCTGGTGATGGCCTACAACCTCTCCCAGCCCGGCGCTGACCCAGTTAAGTCTGCGCGCAGGCTCGGCATGTGGGGATTGATCGCGCAGCCGGTGCACGCGTTGGCGTTCGGGTACTGGCTGCCGCTGAACATCTTGCTCACGTTTGCCCTGTGCGCCGCTGCCATCTACGCAGCCGGCCAGCGTAAGTGGGTTGTCCTGGCATTCGCCGCGGCGGTGCTTCCGGCATTCGTGGACTACCAGTGGGCCGGGGTAGGGTTCGTGTTGCTGTCATGTCTGGCCTTTCGTCGGCAGCAGTACTTGCTACTGGTCCCAGCGTTCGCCGCGATCTGCTGGTTCAATGGCAACCTGTGGGCGCTGGTGGCGATTCCGGTCGCACTGGGCGTGTCTCGGCTGGCGTGGCCGGTGCCGCGTGGCCGGTGGGCGTTCTACGGCTACTACGTGGGGCATCTGGCCTGCCTCGGGCTGGTGGCGCTAACACTGCACTAGGGGCAGGACCCTGACTGTTCCCAGCCGTTCTCAACGCGTCTTAGACGTGTGCCACCGACGCACCTTTCGTCGTCTTTGAGCGGGACGTGCTGCTGACGATCCATGTACTGCGGCTGCATGCGTGCGTCTTGTTGAGCACGCCGCATTTCCTCCGCTCTGGCTGCGAAGTTGAGTGGCTCCGCGCCGCGTCCATCGTTGATGATGTTGAGAGTTTCGTTGCTCGCGTCTGCTCTGTCCTTCATGTAACCGAGCCCCAGGACGCCGACCACGCCGCATGTTGCCAGCCCGCACGCTGTCACGCCCAAGAACACCCCCAAGGCAACTTTCCACACCAAACCCTTTGAACTCGCCATCTGTGGCACCCCCCAAGCGATCCTGCTCGCATTCTAGCCGGGGTGTAGGGGCAGCGCCCCTACGGAAGCGCCTCACACGCGCTGGCGGGGCATCGGCCCCGGTACCGGCAGGACACCTACAGGTGGCTCGGCGTCAGGGCCAGCCATCGCCACCGCCGACCGCTGTTTGCGCCGGCTCACCACGTCCCGCAGATTGACGACAGTGGCAGGACGATCCCACGTTACTGCAGGAAGATTGCCACCACGCTTGGAACTGTCGATCGACGGTGCCGAGCGTGCAGCTTCCATCATCCGGCGCCATTCCTGCGCTTGGCAGGCGGTGAGCGACAGCCAGGCCAGATCTTCCGGCAGCAGCTCGCGTCCTTCGGGCGTGATCAGGCGATTACCGAGGAAAGAAAAACCGGCCCAAGGGCCGGTCAAGTCGATACGGTGGAGCGGGTCGAACTCAATCATGCCGCGATCTCATCCTTGGCCGGGGACTGAGGACGCAGGCAAGAGCCGAGCCAGAGGCCAAGCCATTGCCACGCGGAGCCGACGAATCGTGCCAAGGCCGATACAGCATTTCGCATAATGTATATTATGTTCCTGCTACTGCGGGGCCGGCTGGCAGGCCGCTTGCCTCGCCCCCTGATGTTGAGCGCTGCGAATTTGGGGCAGCTTGCGCGCTAACTTGTAGCAATTGATGCGCTGAGCTCAGTGCTGTCCCAATGACTCGCTGTAATCCTGGTGCATCGCCAATGGTGCGTCGCGAATCTGTTAGCGACGCAATCAAATCTTCCCAGTTGAACTCAGCGCAAACGGAATCTTCTCTGAAGCGCAGATATTATCTAACGCCGCCTCCAGCGAACCAGGCTTGCCCAACGTTTTCAGCGTCACCGCTATCCCACCTTTGATACCAAGCTTCCTCTGCGCCACTTCGGCGAGCAGCAGCTGGAGCTTGGAACCCAGCAGGGACACTTCCTCCAACCCGCCATAGCATGGCTCCAGGCCGCCCCCCACCTCAAGATGGACATGATCCATACCTAACTTCTTATCTTGATCGTCATACTTCTTAGCGTTCTGAATTATCACGTAGCGGGACGGTTCGGTTGAGCTATCTGCCAATCCGACTACGATGCAGTAGCCATCTTCCTCTACGGAAACTACTTCTGCAGTGAACTCATACATCGCCTGATCCTCATTGTTGTCCGCCAGTCGTCCAGCGCCTAGTTTGGCCACCCTCCCGCCACTGATATCTTGCCGCGCGCCGCAAGTCCGATACCAGATGATATAGCTGAAATTGCTTTCGTTTCTGTGGTTTCACAAGAATCCAGAAGTGTCTTTCCTCTCTCAATCGCATCATAGATCGATAGGGCAATTTCTATCCCAGCCCATATCAGCGGCAGTACGACAAACCAGGCGATGTGTCCTGAAGGATCGCTGTAACCGATCGGGTTACCCAGAGCGTAGGCGTAGAAGTTCACATCGCCTGACGCGAAGCCATAGGAATCTTCGCTGATGAACCGACCCATGTCTGGGCTGTAGTAGTGCGCCCGATAATAGCTGCAAACCCATGGTGCAGATCGAAGTTCGCCATCCTGATCACTTACGTTCGATCAGAGTGTCAGTCGGCACCTAAATCTCCTTCACCACAACTGCGCTGCCCGTCTTGTTCGCAATGGAAATTCGTCGACCCTCAATCACAATGTTTGAGATGTGGTAACTGACCTTGAACGGATCGGGAATCAGCTCCATCAGCGTGTACTCGGCTGCCAAACCATCGGCTTCCCCATCCGCTTCCACTGCAACCAGTTGGTACCTATCCGTGGCGTATCGGTGGAACAGCCTCAGCTTCCCGTCCCTTGCGCCACGCCCAGCTATGGCCGTCTCATAGGTATAGCCATTCGAGAAATGCACCATGATTGCCTCAGCAAGAGGTTTCGATAGCGAAATCCCGAAATAGTCATCGATTCGATTAAATCCTTCCAGGTACTTGTCAGCAAAGTAGCTGTGAACGTCCGCATCGGAAGTAGTCGCTTGACCGGGAGCGAACGGTGATCCACTGGCACTTGCTGTTTCTGAGATCCTCACCGCAAACGCCCTGTCCCCCATGACTTGCATGTCAACCTTTGAGCCCTCAACGAAAACCAACCTGTTGAATGACCCCAGGTCCAGATCGCGGCGATTTATCCATTCGGAGATGAACAGCGAAAGGTAGTTGGACGCAAGCTGGTAGCGAACACGCAGCGGGATGGGGTGACTGTAGTATTCAAGATCGATGTAGACTGCGGTTACCTTCACGCTATGGCCTTTGATGGTAGAAGGGATTGGTCAGGTTCTTAGACGCAGCCCATTGGCATTGTCCGCTTCAATCTGACCCTAGGCACAGGATCCCCGAGCGTTACCGGTCACCCACACCAATTGCGATCTTGAACTTGCGCCATCTTGACGCATTTCGAGGCCCCCGTCCTTATAAATCAACAAGATGGAATTTTTCAATCTCCGAGCGTGCAACATTGCCGCCCCAACACCGGCAGAACCGCGCCCCACAGGCCGAGCCTTTCTCACCCCGTATCCAAACGCCCTCGTGCAGGCTCGGCGCACCACTTAAGGATGGGTTTGGCGATGCGCCTGGCTGATTTTATCCAACAGAATGCGCGGGAAATCCTCGAAGACGCGGTGGCATTCGCCGAAACGCAGGCGCCCGATACCGTCGAGTTCAGCGCAAAGCAACTTCGGAATCATCTCCCCCAGATTCTTCAGGCGGTCATAGACGATCTCAGATCCGCAGACAGACTCCCAGCAGCTCGCAAAGTCCCACGGGCTTGCACCGTTGAAACCCGGCCCCGAGTCCGCCGCGTCCTATCATGGCCGAACCCGCGCCATCGCTGGCTTTGGCCTCAACCAGATGGTGGCTGAGTATCGAGCGCTTCGGGCTTCGGTACTTCGGCGATGGGCATCCGACCAGCAGCTGGCCACTTCATCGATCGATGACATCCTTCGTTTCAATGAGGCCATCGACCAGGCGGTGGCCGAATCCCTTGCTCAGTTCTCTGCCGAGGTCGAATCCTGGCGGCAGATCGTCCTGGCAGCGCTCGGGCATGATCTCCGAGGTCCTTTGGCAGCGGTCATGTTCTCGGCGGACACTCTGGCCAGTGGCCTGCAGGACCCAGCTTTGGCCAAGCAGGCCGAGCGGATCATCAACGGCAGCATGCGCATGAACAAGCTGCTCGACGACCTGCTGGCTTACAGTCGCAGCAAGCTGGGCGATGGGATGGCCATTCATCCGGTGGACTGCGATCTTGCCCAATCGCTTGGCGAGGAAGTCGAATTGCTTCGCGCTGCCCTGCCCCACGTCCCCATCACGTATGAGGTTGAAGGCGATGCCCGCGGTTGCTTCGATGCCTCTTCGTTGCGCGAAGCGGTTCACAACCTCACGACCAACGCTGCAAAGTACGGCGAACACGGCACCGATGTGCGGATCAGCCTTGAGGGCCTCGTCGACCAGATCATGATCACGGTGAGCAACACCGGCGCCGAACTGCCGGACGAAGCGTTCAACAGTCTGTTCGATCCCTTGCGCCGAGGCTCGCACAACGCGTCACAAGGCGAGCACGCGAGCTTGGGCCTCGGCCTGTTCCTGGTGCGGGAAATCTGCCACGCGCACCGCGGCACTGTCCATGGACGATGGCGTGATGGCCGCACCTCATTCGACATTACGCTCCCGAAGAATGCTGATTGAGGCGACCGACCTGGCGACGGCACTACAGGAACCTGTGCATCACGAAGACATCGACCAACCCGCGCTGGCCATGCCGGAAGGCCTCTGGTAGCGTTCCCACCACCTCGAACCCCAGCTTACGGTACAGCGCCACGGCCGGCCCATTGGTACTGACCACGTAATTGAACTGCATGGCCAGGAGCCCTTCCGCCCTCGCCCGCTCCAGGCTGTGCTCCACCAGCGCCCGGCCCACACCTTGCCCTTGTGCCGGTGCATCCACCACATACGTGGCGCTGGCCACATGCGCCCCCAGATCGGGGTAGTTCGGGCCCATCTTGTACATGCCCACAACCCGGCCCTCCAGCACAGCTACATGAGGTGCCTGGGCCTGGAACCAATGCGCGCGAAACGTCTCGACTCCAAAAGAGCCGGCAAAGGGCAGCGCATCCTGCGCCGCAATGGCCGCCTTGAACATGCCCCACATCACGTCGAAATCGCCTGCACGGGCGGGCCGGATATCCATGCGACTCCTGCAGATCTGTGGCCATGACCAGGCCGGACACTACCAGAATCCAGCCCCTGCCCCGTAGCTGCTTCACGCGCCACCACCATCGGCTCCGCAATAGTTGCAGATATTCCGGCCTTCAGAGCAGTAGATGCCCCCTGTTTCCGCGCACATCCCGCACCGGCTTCGACGGTGGAGGGTCCCTGCCTACGTTCTGCTGGGCATCTACCTGCTGTACCTGCTGGCCGGCAACATCTTCCTCAACACACCGCTGTTCGACCAGGTCACCAACCGCAAGCCGCACAAGTTCGTAATGACCACTGGCCCGGCCATTACGCTGTTGCCCGGCCACGTGATCGCCTGGAACGTGCACATGCGCGGCCACGTGAACCACACCGTCTACGTGTTGCATGCAGACCGCGCCAGCGCCCGATTGGCGGTGCTGCCCCTGTTCAAGCGCGAGGTGCGGGTGCCAAAGCTGCAGGCCACCGGAGTTTCCGCCGAGATCAGCCGCGTCGAAGAAGCCATCCCTTCACCGCCGCGCAACGACCAGGGCTGGACCTTGCGTTTCGACGCCATCCACAGCGACAGCATCCGCAGCGCACGCTTCGGCAAGCTGCTGATCATCGGCAAGGGTCAGGGCACCGTGGGGTTCCTGAAGCAGCTGCGTGGCGGCCCATCCGAACTGTTCGATTCCGAGGTCTCGTTCAGCAAGGCAGACACCAGCTATGACGGCGTGCAGCTGTTGGGCGACATGGATCTCACCGCGCGCTTCAGCTATCCGCGCCATTATCGGGACCAGGCGCCCGGCCTGGCCAAGTTGAAGCTGCTGCATGCCCAACTCGAGGTCGATGCCCGCAGCCAGGGCCTGCGCATGGACACCAATGCCACAACGCCGAAGATCTCCAGCGCACCAGTGCCTGGACGGCTGCAGGCGGCACTCCACCTGCTCGATGGCCAACTGCAGCCCGGCGACCACGCGCTGTGGCAGTTGCCGCTCTATCTGGGCGATGGCGCCCCCGATCGCGGCATGCTGGCACTGCAGCTCAATGTAGCCAAGGACCTGCGCCTGCAGGCCCGCCTGCCGCCAAAGCCCGGTTCAGGCAGCGAGGTGGATGCCGATCTGCATATCAGTGGCCGGGACATTCCCTTCCAACAGCCCGCACAGCTGCTGGAACGCAGCTCTGGCACAGTACGCGGCGAATGGACGTTCACTTCGCTCAACTGGATCCCTGCCCTGTTCGTTCGCAAGCCGTGGCTGCAACTGGACGGTGGCGGCTCGCTGAAGGCGGACCTGCGTCTTCGCAACGGCGAACTGACCGAAGGCAGCACCGTGGACATTCCTGCGGCCGAAGCCGTGGCCGAGGTGGCGGGTGTGCGCCTGGCGGGCACGGCCAGTGCGCACGGCGAACTGAAGGCCGGCACGCCCAGCCAGGCGCGGCTGGCCGTCCGCTTGCCCCGCTTCACTGCGCGACCAAGCGATGCCGACAACGTCCGCCTGTTCGATGGTCGGGATCTGGCCTTGGACCTGACCGGCGATGGCCGCCTGCAGGAACTGCGCAAAGGCGTCCGCGCGCAGCTACGCTTCAGTGAAGCCACCATCCCGGATCTGACCGCCTACAACCGCTACCTGGGCTCGCCCCAGGTGCGACTGCTCCGTGGCACCGGCACCGTCAGCGGTGACGCGACCCTCGATACCGACGGGCGCGTCGGCCATGGCACGGCCCGGCTGTTGGGGCGCAACGCCAGTGCAAAGGTGGCAGGGCTGGACATGGGCGGCGATATCGACGTGAACGCAACACTGCGCCGGGGAGACTTCAATCAGCGTCATTTCGATCTGTCCGGCACCACGGTCGAGCTGCGCAACGTGCAGGTGGCGGGCACGCGGGGCTCGACGGCATGGAAAGGCCGCGTGGCCTTCAAGCGTGGGCGCATCGATGCGCAGTCGCCGTTCCAGGTGGATGCCACCACGGACCTCGATCTCAGCGATGCGCGACCGTTGCTTGCACTGTTCGCAGAGCGTACCGACTACCCGCGCTGGACCCTGTCGCTGCTGGATTCCGGCCAGGTGCAGGCACAGGCGACGCTGCGCTGGCGCCCGGGCCATCTGATCATCGATGGACTGCAGGCCGAGAATGATCGCCTTTCGGTACGCGCGCGGTTGGATCTGCTCGACCAGCGCAAGCGCGGTGATCTCTACCTGCGCTGGGGGCTGCTGGGTGCGGGCATCGAGCTGGACGGTGACCAGCGCCAATGGCACCTGGCGAAGGCAAGGGAGTGGTTTGACCAGCAACCTTCCCTGTTGCCAGCGAGCCAGGGAGCCGGTGCCGTCGGCTCTTCAGACTGAAGGCCGGCAGCCTGCATCCATTCGCTGCCCCTGTGCGTAGACAGGCAGCACAGGTATCAAGGAGCTGCACGGTATGAAGCGGAGTTCACAGGTTTCCGGGCTTCTGGGATGGGTGGCAATCACCTTCGTTGCCGCCACCCTGGGGGCGTGGGCGTCCACGTCCGCGGCAAGCTTCTACGCCACCCTCACGCTTCCGGCATGGGCGCCACCGGCCAGCGTCTTTGGTCCGGTGTGGACGCTCCTCTACGCGATGATGGCGGTTGCCGCGTGGCTGGTCTGGCGCGAACGCGGTTGGCGCGACGCTCGGCCCGCGCTGCTGCTCTATCTGGTGCAGCTGGCCGTCAACGCGCTGTGGAGCTGGCTGTTCTTCGGCTGGAAGCTGGGCGCGCTTGCCTTCGCCGACATTCTTGTGTTGATCGTGTTGGTGTGCGCGACGATCGTCAGGTTCGCGCGCATCCGCCGGGTTGCGGCGGTCCTGCTGCTTCCTTACCTTGCTTGGATTTCATTCGCCTCGGCGCTCAACTTCGCCGTCTGGCGGGCCAATCCCGGGCTGCTGTGACAAGGTTCCCTGCCGCTCAGGCCTGGGCCACGGCCTGCGGGCGCCAGGTTCGCAGCAGGGCCGGCTTGAACGCCTGCTGCCCGCAACCGGTGGGGCATCGCACCACCCGCGCCGCAGTATGGCTGACCAGGCCCTGCCCTTCCTCTGCCTTGAAGATCGTCTCGCAGGACAGGCATCGGGCCACCAGCGAGTACAGATGCAGCAGCCGGCCACTGGCAGGGTCCTGCAGCGCATCCACATCCAGCAGTTCGAACTGGCAGCTGTCAGGCAGCATGCGATACGGGGGCAAGGGCACGCTCTGCAGATTCACGGGGCGGTCGCTCAGGGAAGTGGGTCCACCCTAGGCAATGACCTGTCGAGCTGATGTGCAGCGCAGATGTACTCTTCGCGAAAACTGCAAGTGCTCGACCTGGTCCTTACATGAAGAATTCAGCTTGGACAGAAACACGCTTCACACGCACACACTGGTAGGCGGATGCACGATTTTGCTTCACCATTGAAGGATACGGATGTATCACTGGCCTTTCCAGCCATCCACGAATCATGAGTCCCGCCCTTGATGCCTTCTGCTGAGCCCACGCACGACGCTGCCCTGTCGCGTTGCGCGCGCGAACCGATCCACACCCCCGGCGCGATCCAACCCTACGGTGTGCTTCTGGTCGTTGAACCGCAGTCCCTGCAGGTACGCGAGCGCGCCATCAGCCATCCGGGGCTGCTGAAGCAGTTCGGCGAACCGTTGATGCAGCACGTCACTGAGGTGCTGGGCGGCGTACTGGCGCCGTTCCAGGGCGTGTTGCAACAGGCGACGGTGGGCAGCAGCGCGCATGTCGGTGCCGTGCACCTGGATGGGCACGGCCGCCATCAGCTGCTGGTGCACCGCTCCGCCACGGACCTTCTGGTTGAGCTGGAAGCACCGGTTCCCGGCCAGCCCGGCTCGCTGGAAGAACTGTATCCAGCCATCCGCGAGCTGATGACCGGCATTGAATCGGCAGCGACGGTGGAAGACCTGTGCAGGCTTGCGGCCGCGCACATGCGCCGGCTGACCGGCTTTGACCGCACCCTGGTCTATCAGTTCGATGCCGGCTGGAATGGCATCGTGGTGGCCGAGGATGGCAACGGCCTGTTGCCATCCTACCTGGACCTGCGCTTCCCCGAATCTGACATTCCTGCGCAGGCCCGCGAACTCTACCGCCGCAACCGGGTGCGCCTGATCGCGGACAACAACTACACCCCCGCGCCGTTGATGCGGGCCGACGACCATCGCGACGCACCAGCCACCGACCTGAGCCTGGCCGTGCTGCGCAGCGTCTCGCCGGTCCACCTGCAGTACATGCGCAACATGGGGACCGGCGCGTCGATGTCGGTATCGCTGGTGCATGAAGGCCGCTTGTGGGGCCTGGTGTCCTGCCACACCGTGCAGCCACGCCGCCTGCCCTACCACGTGCGCACTGCCTGCGAGTTCATGGGCCAGATCCTGTCGCTGCAGATTGCGTTGAAGGAGCGCGCGCGTGCGATCGAAGAGCGCGTTGCCCGTCGTTCCATACTGGTCAAGCTGCTGGGTCGCATGGCCGGCGACGAGGACTTCATGGCGGCCCTGCGCCAGGACGAGGCCAGCCTGCTGTCGCTGACCGGCGCGGCCGGCGCGGCGATCGTGCACAAGGGCGATTGCCTGCGTGTTGGCCAGTGCCCTTCCGCCAGCGACGTGCTGGCCCTGGCGAACTGGCTGGCCACGCAGCAGGCCGGCCAGGAAGCCTACTGCACCGATCACCTGGCAGCCGACTGGTCGCCTGCCGCGCACCTGGCCGACGTAGCCAGCGGCCTGCTGGCGGTGTCCATTTCGCAGCTGCATGACAGTTACCTGATGTGGTTCCGCCCGGAAGTGGTGCGCACCGTGCGCTGGGGTGGCGATCCCCGCAAGGAAGCAGCACCGGGCGTGGCGCTGTCCCCGCGCAGCTCGTTCGAGGCCTGGAAGGAGACCGTGCAGCAGCGCAGCCTGCCGTGGAGCGACGCTGACTGCGACGCCGCACACGAGATGCGCACGGCCATCGTCGATATCGTGTTGCGCAAGGCCGAGGAAATGGCCGAACTGAACGAGCAGCTGCTCCGCAGCAACAAGGAACTGGAAGCCTTCTCCTATTCGGTCAGCCACGACCTGCGCGCTCCGTTCCGTCACATTGTCGGCTATTCCGAGCTGCTGGGCAGCTCGGCGGGCGAACGCCTGAACGATACCGAGCGCCGCTTCCTGGACACGATCGTGGAATCGGCCAAGTCCGCCGGAACACTGGTGGATGACCTTCTCAGCTTCTCGCAGATGGGGCGCTCCACGCTGGGGCGTGTACGGCTGGACATGACCGCGCTGGCCGAGGACGTGCGCCGGAGCCTGGCCTTGGACTACACCGGCCGCGACGTGCAGTGGACGCTCGCACCGCTGCCGGAGGTCGAGGCCGATCCGACGATGCTGCGCCTGGTATGGCAGAACCTGCTGGGCAACGCGATCAAGTTCACCCGCGAGCGCGAACACGCGGTGATCGAGGTTGGTCACGAGCGAAACGACGACGAAGACCACTTCTTCGTGCGCGACAACGGCTGCGGCTTCGACATGCGCTACGTGGACAAGCTGTTCGGCGTGTTCCAGCGCCTGCACCACGTCGAAGAGTTCGAAGGCACCGGCATCGGCCTGGCCAATGTCCGCCGCATCATCGGCCGCCATGGCGGCCGTACCTGGGCCGAGGGCGAGCCCGGCAAGGGCGCCACAATCCATTTCACCCTACCCCGCTTCACAGGAGAACACCCATGAGGGACCTGCGGCCGATCCTCCTGGTAGAGGACAGCCCCAAGGATGCAGAGCTGACGATGGCCGCGCTTGCGCGCTGCCAGCTGTTGAACGATGTCATCCATGTACGCGACGGCGCCGAAGCGTTGGATTACCTGCGCTGCGAAGGCAAGTTCGCCGGCGCCATGCACGGCGGCCCAGTGGTGGTGCTGCTGGACCTGAAGCTGCCCAAGGTCAACGGCCTGGAGGTGCTGGAACAGGTGCGTGGCGACCCGCAGCTGAGCAGCACGCCGGTGGTGATGTTGACCTCCTCGCGCGAAGAACAGGATCTCGTGCGCAGTTACGAACTGGGCGTGAACGCGTTCGTGGTCAAGCCGGTCGACTTCAAGGAATTCTTCGACGCCATTCAGGGGCTGGGCATGTTCTGGGGCATCACCAACCAGCCGCCACCGCATCGGCCCAATGGCTCGGGGCAGCACAACAATGCGTGATGGATCGCGCCGCAGCGAGCGCCTGCGCATCCTCATGCTGGAGGACAGCGCGCTTGATGCGGAGCTGATCACCGCACAGCTGCGGCGTGCCGGCCTGGAGTTCGAGGTCGAGCGCCTGTGGACGCGCAATGCGTTCATCGAGGCCATCGACAACCGTGCGTTCGACGTGATCCTGGCCGACCATGTGCTGCCCGGATTCGATGGCGATGCGGCCCTCGCGCTGGCGCGCGAGCGGATTCCACAGACCCCTTTCATCTTCGTCTCCGGCACACTGACGGAAGAGCTGGCCGTACAGGCGCTGACCCGTGGCGCGCGCGATTACGTCGTCAAGCAGCGCCTGCAACGCCTGCCGGATGCGATCCGCCGCGCTCGCCAGGAAGCCCATGAACGCGCCCAGCTGATGCATGCCCAGGCGGCGCTGAACGAGAGCCAGGCGCAGCTGCAGCAGGTCACCGATGCCGTACCCGCGCTGATCGCCCAGCTCGACAACGCGCATCGTTACCGGTTCGCCAACAAGGCGTTCCTGGACTGGCATGGATTCAGCCTGGCCGAGCTGCTGGGCCGGACCGCGCGCGATGTCAGCGGCGTATCCGCTTTCGAACACGCGTTGCCCAGCCTTGAACGGGTACTGCAGGGCGAACGCACGAGCTTCCAGGTCGAGCTCGTCCATCGCAGTGGCGAGTCGCGTTTCGTACAGATGGAATGCGTGCCGGAGCATGCCGCCGATGGCAGCGTGGCCGGCTACATCTGCCTGGGTAGCGACGTCTCGCAGCTCAAGCAGGCCGAGCTGGCCCTGCGTGAGGACAACCAGCTGCTCGAGCAGCAGGTGCAGGCGCGCACGGCCGAGCTGCGCGCCAGCAAGCGCCGCCTGCAGGCGATCTTCGAGTCCAGCTTCCAGCATCAGGTGCTGCTGGATCTGCGCGGATGCGTGGTCGATGCCAATGACGCTTCCTTGGCCGCTGTACTGGTAGACAAAAAGGACATTGTTGGCCAGCGCTTCGCCGAATCGGTCTGGTTCGCCACCACCGAGGGCATGGGCGCAGCGATCGACCGCGCCGTAGGAGACGCGGCGCAGGGCCGCAGTTCACTGCATGCGCTGGAGCTGGAGCTCCCGACCGGCCGCCGCAGCTTCGACTTCTCGTTCCGTCCGCTGCTCGACGCCGAAGGGGCGGTCACCGCCGTTGTCTCCGAGGCCGTTGAAACCACCGCACGCCTGCAGGCCGAGCACGCGCTCCGCCAGTCACAGAAGATCGAGGCGGTCGGTCAGCTCACCGGCGGCATCGCGCATGATTTCAACAACATCCTGACCGTCATTTCCGGCAACGTCGAGCACGCCATGCTGCTCAGCGAAAGGGCTGGCGAGGCCGGTGCGCTGGTAGGCCGTGCGCTGGACAATGCGCTGAAGGGGGTGGGCCGTGCCGCCAGCCTGACCCAGCGCCTGCTGGCGTTTGCCCGCCGCCAGCCGCTGCGCAGCCAGGCCGCTGACCTCAATGTCCGCCTGCTGGACATGCACGACATGCTGCAGCGTGCACTGGGTGAACTGGTGCAGCTGGAGATCCGCAGCGCGGAGGATATCTGGTGCGTGGAGATCGACATCAGCCAACTGGAGGCCTCCGTACTGAACCTGGCGGTCAACGCCCGCGATGCGATGCCGCGTGGCGGGCGGCTGGTGATTGAAGTCGACAACAGCCACCTGGACCACGACTATGCCGCGCTGTTCCCGGATGCAACGCCGGGCGAATACGTGATGCTGCGGGTGCGCGACAACGGCCACGGCATGGATGCGGCGACGCTCGCCCGGGTCTTCGAACCCTTCTTCACCACCAAGCAGGTTGGCCGTGGCACCGGCCTGGGCCTGTCGATGGTGCACGGGTTCGTCAAGCAGTCAGGCGGCCACGTGCTGATCGATTCGGTGGAAGGCGGCGGCACCAGCATCACCATGATGTTCCCGCGTTCACTGCTGCCGTTGCCCAGCGAAGCGCGCACTCCGCAGACCGGCCTGGCAGGCTATTCGCCGCGCGAGGAAACCATCCTCGTGACCGAGGACAACGACGATGTCCGTGCCCACACGGTGGATGCACTGCGGCTGCTGGGCTACCGGGTATTGGAAGCCCACGACGGCCCTTCCGCACTGCGGCTGCTGGAACGCCCGGATACCAGGGTGGACCTGCTGTTCTCGGACGTGGTGATGCCCGGCATGTCGGGCTGGGAGCTGGTGCGGGAAGTCCGTGAACGCTGGCCGGAGGTCGCCGTACTGTTCACGTCGGGCTATCCCCGTGACCACGACCAGGTGGGCAGCCAAGGGCGGGCCGTTGCGCTGCTGCCAAAGCCGTTCACCCGAAGTGATCTGGCGACGGCCGTGCGCACCGCGCTGGAGGCAGCGCCACACTGAGGTCAGCACGCCGGATCGCGCCCACCGGCCGCGATCCGGTTGATGTCCGCGCACTCCACCGTCGCCGGCGGATGCTCCCTGGCGGCCAAGGCAATCATCGCCTGGCCCAGTGCCAGATTGCTGGTCATCAGCGATGGCGCAATCGCGCTGGCCAGCTTCATCAACGGCGCACCGCCCCAGTAAAGGGGCTTCAACAGGGCATGACGGGTGCCGGTGCCCGGGACCGGCCTGACACCGCCCGGGCGCAGCATCACGGTGCGCACCGGCAGGCCCTGCAATGCGACTTCGGTCTCGCCCTTGATCCTCAACGGCATCAGCCGGCTCCGAGGGTCCGCGCCGGCACCGGATACATACAGAAAGCACCCTTCGGGATTCGCAGCCGCCCAGGCAAGGGCCACCGCCAGAGTGGTGTCCAGGGTCACGCGTCGGTACTCGGCCTCTGCCGTGCCAACCGGTGGCGCCCCGGCACAGTAGAAGCAGGCATCGAACCCGGCCAGTTCATCCGACCGGTCCTGGATACGCAGGAAGTCCGGAACGATCAGTTCGCTGCCGGCGCCGCTCAGACTTCCCGGATGGCGGACCAGCGCTGTCAGGCCGGACACCTGTGGTGAGCGTTGGCAGGCCAGCGCCACACCTTGCCCGACCAGGCCTGCGGCACCGGTCAACAGAATCCGTAATGCGCCCGTCCCGGCCATCGTCATCCCCGCTAGAGTTTCACGAAACGCTGGATCTTCCGCGCCAGCCAGCCACTGAACACCAGCGGCGCATCCAGCGCTGACACGCAGATGCAGGGGACACCGGGCGCGGTCACCGGTTGATGCTCCACGTCTTCGTCCAGATCTGCCACGTCACCCGGCGCAAACAACCCCAGCGCATCGTTGTACGAACCCCGCAGGATCTGGGTCAGTTCGCTGCGGCCATGGCTGTGCATGGGCAGGAACTTGCCCGGGGCAATCTTCAGCATGATCAGCGAGGGCATCTGCTCGGCACGGATGCAATGCACGCCGGGCGCCATCCAGCGCCAACGCAGCTCGCTGAGCGATGCGCCGAAGTACGGGTGCAGTGATGCAGGAAGGTGGTCGGGGTCGGCCTCGGGCCGCTCCCTCGGCACAGGGCGCCTGGTTCCGGCGATGGCGCTCGGCGCCTCCGAGGCCAGCTGCATCAGCATGGCCTCGCGCAACTGCTCGCGACGCCCGTCGGCAGCGGGCGGTTGGGTCTGCTCCAGCAGCACCGAGCCGATTGCCTCGGCATCGCGCAGGCGCTGGCGGCAGTGGGGGCACTGCTCAAGGTGGGCACCGGCCACGATGCTCAACGGCGCCGGCAGCGCGCCGGCGGCATAGCTCATCAGCGTGGATTCGTGCAGGTGGTGGTGCGGATTCACAGCGCACCCCCCACTTTGGCCTGCAGCTGCAGGAACGCACGTCGCAGGTGTGACTTTACCGTCCCCAGTGGCATGCCCAGCGCCTGGGCAATCTCGCTGTGGCTCTTCGCCTCGAAATAGGACATCCGCACCAGCCTCGCCTGCACGGCGGGCAGCTCGTTGATGCGCTGGCGAAGGCGCGCCTGGTCGGCGAACTGCTCGGCACTGCTGCGCTCGATCACGTCCACGGCCGCGGCGTCTTCCACCGCTGCCTGCACCTGCATCCAGCTGCGCTCGCGACGGATGCGGTCGATCTGAAGGTTTCGCGCGATCCGGTACAGCCAGGTACTCAGCGCGCCCTGGGCCGCATCATACTCGGCCGCCCGCAACCACAGGCGCAGCAGGCACTCCTGCGCCATTTCCTCGGCCACGGCGTCGGGTGCCCCCAGGCCACGCAGATACACGCACAGCCGCGGCATGAAGTAGTCATAGATCCGCATGAAGCAGTCGCGGTCGCGCAGCCGCGCCACACTGTCCATGTCATCGGCCCAGTTCGTCGGCTCGCTGCTCGGCTGCTGGGAACTGGACACGGTGCGTGCGGTATCGAAGTTTAGGAGGGTGCTGGCGGCGTCAGGGTACATCTGCGTGAGCGGCGGGCAGGTGAAGGTCTGTCCTCTCTACGCGCAGGGGCGGCCATTGGATGCAGCAGGCACTGCGCATCCAAGCAGCCACGGCCACCGTATGACCTGAGCCTCCCTACCGGACGAATACCATGCGCACTGCCTGGCTGCTGCTATGCCTGCCCCATGCCGCGCTGGCGGCGCCCTGGCTGCGCAACGAAGGCGTGGCCACCTCGGCGCAGGGCGACCTGCTCTATCGTGAAGTGCACTGGCGGCGCGGCCCATCGGAGGGTGCCGAACGCTGGGTGCTCTATCAGTGCCCGGATGGCCGCCCCTTCGCCCGCAAGCATCTGCCGGCCAGCGCCCGCCCGCAGGCCCGGGGTTATTCGCTGCAGGACAGCCGTAGCGGGCAAACCGCTGAAGTCGACGCCAGTGGCGAATCGGTGTCCATCGCCTGGAAAGAAGATGCCGCCAGTGAGCTGCGTCAGCGTCGGCTTGAACTGGCACCGGATGCGGTGATCGACACGGGCTTCGACGCCGCGGTGCGCCTGCATTGGCCAGCGCTGCTGCGGGGTGAACGCATCAGCCTGCCCTTCCTGGTGCCGGGGCGGCAGCGCTTCTTCCCGGTGCAGGTGCGGCGCACCGAACCTGTTCGGTGGCAGGGCATCGACGCCCAAGCCATCGAGGTCAGTCTGGACACCTGGTACGGCGGCATCGCACCGCGCCTGTCGCTGGTCTATGCCAGCGCCGACCGCCGCCTGCTGGAGTTCCGCGGCACCAGCAACCTGCGCGATGCCCGCGGCACCTACCCACAGGTCACGGTGCGCTTCAGCTCGCCGGTTGCCGAGCGGTCCGCCAGCGAATGGCAACAGGCCTGGACGCAACCCCTGGTGGGGCGCTGCAGCGTGATGCCCAAGTGAAGCCGAAATTCTCCACAGCCGGCCGCATCCATTGCGCGCACTGCTGCGTAGAGGAAGACACGACACCCGCCGAGATCCGCCATGGCCTCTGTAGCGCCCCTCCCCCGCCGACCTTGGCGCCTGCTGCGCACCCTGAAGCGATGGGTCGACACCGGCAGCGCTGCAGACCACGCCGCTGGCGAGCCCGGACGCATCGACTGGCTGCGCGCCGTACCGTTCGCGTTGATGCACGTGGCGTGCATCGCGGTGATCTGGGCAGGTATCTCGTGGACCGCAGTGATCGTCGCCGCAGCCCTCTACGCAGTGCGCATGTTTGCGATCACCGCCTTTTACCACCGCTACTTCTCGCACCGGACGTTCCAGGCATCGCGAACGGTGCAGTTCGTGTTCGCGGTGATCGGCGCGTCCAGCGTGCAACGTGGGCCGCTGTGGTGGGCCGCCCACCATCGCCATCACCATCGGCATGCCGACCAGCCGCTGGACCCGCACTCGCCGCGCGAAGGCGGCTTCTGGCGCAGCCACATGGGCTGGTTCCTGACCCGTGAGGCATTCGCCACGGATCTATCGCGCGTGCCTGACCTGGCGCGGTTCCCCGAGCTGCGCTGGCTGGACCGCTTTGATACGGCGGTACCGGTACTGCTGGCTGCTGCGCTGTACGCACTCGGCGCCGGCCTGGAGCGCTGGGCGCCCGGACTGCACACCTCTGGCCCGCAGTTGCTGGTGTGGGGCTTCTTCATTTCCACCGTGGTGTTGTTCCACGCCACCGTCACCATCAACTCACTGGCCCACCGTTTTGGCCGGCGGCGCTTCGAGACCCGTGACGACAGCCGCAATAACCTCTGGCTGGCGCTGCTTACCTTCGGCGAAGGCTGGCACAACAACCACCATTTCTTTCCTGGCACCGTCCGCCAGGGGTTCCGCTGGTGGGAGATCGACCTGACCTGGTACGGGCTGCGCGCAATGGCGGCCTTCGGCCTGGTGAGGGGGCTCAAGCCCATCCCCGAGTGGGTACTGGCCAAGGCGAGGTACTGACATGCGCATCGCGATCATCGGCTCCGGCATCGCTGGCTTGGCCAGCGCCTGGTGGCTGGACGGCGAACACGAAGTGACGCTGTTCGAGGCCAACGATTACCTGGGCGGGCATACCCACACCCATGACGTGCAGGTGGACGGCACGCGCATGGCGGTGGATACCGGTTTCATCGTCTTCAACCCCCTGCACTACCCGCTGCTGACGGCACTATTTGAAGAACTGGGCGTGGCCTCGCAGCCGACCACCATGAGCTTCTCAATGCACAGCGAGCGCAGTGGCGTCGAGTACAACGCCACGTCGCTGGATGGCCTGTTCTGCCAGCGCCGCAACCTGGTTTCGCCACGCTTCTGGGGAATGCTGGCCGACCTGCGCCGGTTCTACCGGGATGCACCGCTGCTGCTTGCCGAAGGCGAAGGCCCGACACTGGGCCAGTACCTGCACAGCCAGCGCTACGGTGCTGCGTTCATCGACGAGCACCTGCTGCCGATGGCTTCAGCGCTGTGGTCGTCACCGACCGACACGGTCATGCAGTTCCCGGCCCGCTACCTGGCCCAGTTCATGGCCAACCACCAGATGCTGCAGATGACCGGGCGCGCACCTTGGCGGGTAGTCAGCGGTGGCTCGGCACGCTATGTCGATGCCCTGCGTGCCCGCTGGCGGGTACGCGAGCGGCTGGAATGTCCGGTCCATTCGGTCGAGCGCATGCCGTGGGGCGCGCGCGTGCACAGCGCGGCCGGCGTGGAGGGCTTTGACGAGGTCATCCTGGCGTGCCACAGCGACCAGGCGCTGGCCCTGCTGCGTGACGCCGATCCGGTCGAACGCGACGTGCTCGGCGCCATCCGCTACCAGGCCAACGAAGCAGTACTGCATACCGACGCATCGCTGCTGCCGCGCAACCGCAAGGCATGGGCCGCATGGAATGCACACGTTCCCAAGGAGCCAGGCGCGCCCTGTACGGTCAGCTATTGCATGAACCTCCTGCAGGGCCTGCCCGGTGACACCCCGCTGGTCGTGACCCTCAACCGCAGCGAGGCGATCGACCCGGCCAAGGTGCTGCGCAGGCTGCACTATGCCCATCCGGTCCACGACCACGCAGCGGTACGCGCGCAGCAGCGCTGGGCTGAGCTGCAGGGCCGCCGCCGCACCTGGTTCGCGGGCGCGTACTGGGGCTGGGGTTTCCACGAAGACGGCATCCGCAGCGCCCGCCGCGTGGTGGACGCGATGCGCGAGTGCACCCCGCACCGCGACACCATCGCATCCGGCGAGGTGGCAGCGTGAGTGCCAGCGCACTCTACTTCGGGCAGGTGATGCACCGACGGCATCATCCGCAGCCCCACGCGTTCCGCTATCCGATCGCGCAGCTGCTGCTCGATCTGGACGAGCTGGAGACCGTGTTTGCCGGGCGCTGGCTGTGGTCGGTCAATCGCCGCAACCTGGCCGAGTTCCGCCGCAGTGACTACTTCGGCAACCCTGCGCAACCGCTGGCCGATGCGGTGCGCGACCATGCCACGGCTACCCTGGGTTATCGGCCCACCGGCCCGGTGCGCCTGCTCACCCATCTTCGCTTCGCCGGGCACGTATTCAATCCGGTCAGCTTCTACTACTGCTACCGGGCCGATGGCAGCACCCTGGACTGCATCGTCGCCGAGATCACCAATACCCCGTGGAAGGAGCGGCACGCCTATGTGCTGCCGGTAGCTGCGGCCACCGGCGACGGGGCATCACT
The DNA here is from genome assembly GCF_001499715.1 of Stenotrophomonas thermophila. Lineage (NCBI taxonomy): Bacteria > Pseudomonadati > Pseudomonadota > Gammaproteobacteria > Lysobacterales > Lysobacteraceae > Stenotrophomonas > Stenotrophomonas thermophila. The sequence goes on from NZ_CVIW01000027.1 coordinate 27,245, forward strand.
GCGCTGGACATTCGACAAATCCTTCCACGTCTCACCCTTCATGCCGATGGACTGCCGCTACGACTGGCGGTTCAACGCACCTGGTGATGATCTTCGCGTACACATGCAGGTCTGGCGCGACGGCGTTCGGCAGTTCGACGCCACCCAGTCCATGCAGCGAAGGGTGCTGGACGGCCCTGGGCTGGCCCGGGTACTGGCCTGCTACCCCCTGATGACGACGCAGGTGGTGGCCGCCATCCACTGGCACGCGCTGCGGCTGTGGCTGAAGCGCAACCCCGTGCACGACCACCCTGCTCTTGCCGAGAAACCACGATGAATTCGATGACTCCCCTGGTCGCCTTGCCACGTCCCGGCGCCCTGGATGCATTCCTGCGCCGACGCCTGCTGGCCCAGCTTGCCCCCATGCGCGACGGCCGCCTGTGCGTGCGTGATGCACTCGGCGAAGTCTGGCTGGGCGATGCGCATGGCGAACTGCATGTCACCGTCACCATCGATGACCCGGCGTTCTACCGCAAGGTTGCAGCGCAGGGCAGTGTGGGTGCAGGTGAAAGCTACATACAGGGCGAATGGCACTGCGATGACCTGGTGGCGCTGATTCGGCTGCTGGTACGCAATCGCGACCTGCTCGACGGCATGGAGCGTGGCCCGGCCCGCCTGGGCGGCTGGCTGTTGCGGGGCTGGAACCGCCTGCGCCGCAACAGCCGCGAGGGCAGCCGCCGCAACATAGCCGCGCACTATGACCTGGGCAACGACTTCTTTGCCCTGTTCCTGTCGCCGGACCTGATGTATTCCTCAGCCCTGTTCGACAAAGAAGACGAGTCGCTGGAATCCGCCTCCCGGCGCAAGCTGGACCGCATCTGCCAGCAGCTGAAGCTCAAACCGGGCGACCGCGTGGTGGAGATCGGCACCGGCTGGGGTGGTTTTGCGCTGCACGCCGCGCAGCACTACGGCTGCCACGTCACCACCACCACCATCTCCGCAGAACAGCATGCGCTGGCGGCAGAGCGCGTGCGCGCCGCAGGCCTGCAAGGCCAGGTCACGCTGCTGATGCAGGACTACCGCGACCTGCAGGGCCAGTTCGACAAGCTGGTGTCGATCGAGATGATCGAGGCCATCGGCGCCGAATACCTGGACACCTACATGGCGACGTTGCAGCGCCTGTTGAAGCCTGATGGCGTTGCCCTGCTGCAGGCCATCACCATCGAGGACCATCGCTACGAGCAGGCCCGGCGCAGCGTCGACTACATCAAGCGCTATGTGTTCCCCGGCAGCTTCATTCCGTCGATCAACGCGATCATGGCCGCCAAAACGCGGTCCAGCGACCTGCAGCTGATCGCCCAGCAGGACTTCGGCCACTCCTACGCGCTGACCCTGCGCGCCTGGCGCCAGCGCTTCCTCGTCCGGTTGCCCGACGTGCAGGCGCAGGGCTTCGATACGCGCTTCTGCCGCCTGTGGGAGTTCTACCTGGCCTATTGCGAGGGCGGCTTCCTGGAGCGCTCGATCGGGGTCTCCCATCTGCTGATGGCACGCCCGGGGCATCGCCCGGGCGCCTCATCGGGCCAAGGCAGTTGAGATGCGCCGGTTCTGGGCCAATCTGCTTGGCAACCAGCTGGTCTGGCTGTGCGCCGTGGCCGGCGCCGGGCGCGGCTGGCAGTGGCCGGCGTTGCTGGCAGCCTCTCTCTACATCGGCAGCCAGCTGCTGACGTCGCCGCAACCACGGCTGGACCTTCGGTTGATGGTGCTGGCGCTGGCCTGCGCCTGGCTGGTCGATGCCAGCGCCGCTGCGACCGGCACCGTTCGTTACGCCGCCGCCCCGCTCGCCTGGGCGCCTCCGCCGTGGATCATGGCGCTGTGGGCCGCGTTCGCGATGACGCTGACGACCTCGATGCGCTTCCTGCTGCGCCACCGTGCCCTGCCGGCGCTGTTCGGCCTGCTGCTGGCACCGCTGGCCTATCTGTCCGCGGCACGTGGCTTTGATGCAGTGCGGTTCGCTGCGCCGGCATGGCAGGGCCTGCTGGTACTGGGTGCGGGCTGGTGCATCGCGCTTTCACTGCTGTGCCACTGCGCCCGTCGCGGCTCACGAGCCAGCTCGCCGCCCCTGGCTGGAGTTCCTTCATGAATCATCTCCTGTGGGTCCTGCTGTACACCTTGCTGATGATGAGTTGGGGCTGGGCCTGGCAGCGCCGCCACCAGAACATCGGCGTGGTCGATGTGCTCTGGGCCAAGGGCGTCGGTGCATCGGCCCTGTTGCTGGCGCTGCTCGGCGACGGCGCGACGGTGCCGCGGATCGCGCTGGGCGTGCTCGGCGGCCTCTGGGGCAGCCGTTTGGCCCTGCACCTCTGGCACCGGGTCCGTAGCGAACCGGAAGACGGGCGCTACCGCTATCTGCGCGAACACTGGCAGGGCCACCAGGGCAAGATCTTTGGCTTCTTCATGGCGCAGGCATTGCTGGTGCTGCTGTTTGCCCTGCCCTTTGTCGCAGTGGCTGCCAACCCGAGCAGCCGCATGACGTGGTGGGCCGTGGCCGCCGCGCTGGTGTGGCTGCTGAGCGTCGGCGGCGAAGCACTGGCCGACCGGCAGCTGGCCCGGTTCCGCGCCGACCCGGCAAACAAGGGCCGCACCTGCCGCGAAGGGCTCTGGCGCTATTCCCGCCACCCCAACTACTTCTTCGAGTGGCTGCACTGGTTCACTTATGTGCTGCTCGCGGTCGGTTCGCCGCTGTGGTGGCTGGCGTGGGCCGGCCCATTGCTGATGTACGTGTTCCTGCGCTACCTCAGCGGCATTCCATTCACCGAGAAACAGGCTCTGCGCAGCCGTGGTGACGACTACCGCGCCTACCAGCGCAACACACCGATGTTCTTTCCCTGGTTCCCCCGTTCTTCCAAGGAGCATTCCGCATGAACGCGATCCCGTCACTGAACCCAGCCGAAGACGCGGAAACCGGGCTGATCGCCTGGGCCGAACGCGGGCTGGTCCCCGATGCGGCGCTGCGTGCGGGCATCCGCCGCTTGTGCGCACAACGCCTGCATGAGGAAAGCGAGGGTGGCATCGAAGGCCAGTCGGCGCGCTTCAGCCGGCGCATCGCCGAGCTGGCCGACAGCCCACTCGCATTGCACACCGACGCAGCCAACCGACAGCACTATGAAGTGCCAGCTGCTTTTTTCCAGGCCTGCCTGGGCAAGCGACTGAAGTACAGCAGCTGCTACTACCCCACCGGGCGTGAAACGCTGGACCAGGCCGAGGACGCGATGCTGGAACTGTACGGCCAGCGCGCAGGCCTGGCCGATGGCCAGCAGATTCTCGAACTGGGATGCGGCTGGGGCTCACTGACCCTGTGGATGGCAGAACGCTACCCGCAGGCCATCATCACCGCCGTTTCCAATTCGCACAGCCAACGCCAGCACATCATGGCGCAGTGTGAAGCCAGGGGGCTGCACAACGTCGAGGTAATCACCCGCGATGTCAACCAGCTTGAGCTGCCTGCGGCACGCTTCGACCGCTGCGTGTCGGTGGAGATGTTCGAACACGTGCGCAACTACGAGCGCCTGCTGGCGGGCATCGCTCGGTGGTTGAAGCCGGACGGCGCGCTGTTCGTGCACATCTTCGCCCATCGCACATTGATGTATCCGTTCGAGACAGACGGCGGCGACAACTGGATGGGGCGGCACTTCTTCACCGGCGGGCTGATGCCGGCAGCTGACACCCTGCTGCATTTCCAGCGCGACCTGCGGCTCGACCAGCGCTGGCTGCTGGACGGCACCCACTACCAGCGCACCGCCGACCACTGGCTGGCCAACCAGGATGCGGCCCGCCAGCAGGTGATTCCGGTGTTGATCGCAACCTATGGCCAGGCTGCAGCGAAGGTCTGGTGGCAGCGCTGGCGGATGTTCTGGATGGCCTGTGCCGAGTTGTTTGGCTATGACGACGGCCAGCAGTGGCTGGTTGCCCACTATCTGTTCCGACCCCGCTGAGGTGCAACATGCGCATGTTCTCGCTGCTTCCCCTGATCGCGGTCGGCCTGTTCGGTTCCGGCTGCAGTTCCAGCGACACCCGCCCGCTGCCGCGCCCGCCATCCGTGGATGTACCGCGCTTCATGGGCGATTGGTATGTGATCGCGCATATCCCGTCGCGCCCCGAACGGGAGGCCTTCGACGCGGTGGAGAGTTACGCACTTCGTCCCGACGGGCGCATCCAGACCACCTTCACCTACCGCAAGGGCAGCTTCGATGCGCCGCAGAAGTCGATGCATCCCATCGGTCGTGTGGAGAAGGAAGGCAATGGCGCGATCTGGGGCATGCAGTTCATCTGGCCAATCCAGGCCGAGTACGTGATTGCCTGGCTCGACGAGAGCTACCGCCAGACCATCGTGGCGCGCAGCAAGCGCGACTACGTCTGGTACATGGCCCGCACACCACAGGTGTCCGAGCATGACTATGAGCAGGCGGTCGCACGGATTGCGGCAATGGGTTATGACACCCGCAAGCTCAGACGCGTGCCGCAGTCGGTCCGATGACACGCCACGACCCTTTGCGCTGGGCGGCATCGCCCGCCAACTTCTGAAGGGCCTGGATTCGGGCGTGGCGATCCATTACATCAATTAACACCCCTGGATTGATGGTTCGCGCACATTGACTCTTAGGAATAATCGCAAAAATCCAGCAAATTCGGTGCCCGGCGCGGCAGCAGCGCCAGAATGGTCGCCACGCCCTCCCGGGCGCCGATCACCTCCCCGCGCATGAATGGATACCCTGCACCGCGCCGTCTGCGGCTCGCACTGCTAGACGATCACGAAGTCGTCCGCCGCGGCACCGCCTTGCACCTGTGCCGCGACGTCCGCTTCAACATTGTCCCCAGCCACACCCACAGCGACGCGTTCATCGGCTGCCTGCGCAAGCTGGCAGTGGATGTCGCCATCATCGATCTCACCCTGGCGCCTGGCGACCGCAGCAGTGATGAGCTGGTTCCCCTGCTGCGGGAGCGCTTTCCTCATGTGCCCCTGCTGGCCTTCGCCACGCTGACGCCAACAACCCGCGTGGACCACCTTCTGGCGGCCGGCATCAGCGGCATTGTCAGCAAATCCGAGCCGCTGGAGATGCTGTCCGAGGCCATCGTGCGTGTATCGCAGGGATTGTGCCGCCTGCCGGCCGATTGCCTGGTCCCGGCCTGCCGCGACGAACTCAGTCGCAATGAACGCGAAGTGCTGGACCTGCTCCTGTCCGGCCTGACCGTATCGGAGATCGCATTGCGCCGCCACCGCAGCGTCAAGACGGTCAGCACCCAGAAGGTGGCCGCCCTGCGCAAGCTCGGGCTGCGCAATGACGTGGAGATCTATGCGCTGCGAGAGCAGCGGAACCTCCGATGAGGCGCCGTGTTCGCCTCCGGTTGCATACCTTTGTCACCTCGTTGATGGTCCTGATCCTGCTGCCAGCAGCCTCGGCCGAGGATGCACATCTGCAGGCGTGGCCGGCGGGTCGCGAAGTGCGGGTCGCCACCGCGCCATCATTGCGCCCGCTGCCTGCACCACTGGCGGACTCGATCCCGCTCCCGACCCTCGCCCACGGCTATGCGCAGCTCGTGGCTGACCATTCCGGACTGCGCTTCCGTGACATCGCCTACACCAGCACGAGGGCAGCGGTCACTGCCGTCTGCCGGCACGAGGCCGATCTGGTGCTGGTGATGGGCGGCCCGGCGCATCGCCCACGGCCCTGCCCCGGCCTGATGGCATCCGGCGCCTTCGATGGCGGCAAGACGGTCCTGGCCGTGCGTAAAGGCGAGCACGCGCCACGTGACGTCGGCAGCGTGAAGGCGCAGGTGCTGGCCGTGATTCGCGGCGGCCCTTATGCCAGCTGGCTGGCAACCCACCATCCGCAGGTCCGCCTGCTGCACTTGCCCGATCGGCATGCAGCCCTGGCCGCCGTGGACAACGGCATCGCCGATGCTGCGATCGGCCTGGAAGCTACACTGCACGCGATGATCCGGCGGCACTTCGCGGGCAAACTGCAGCTTCTACCGTTCGAGAGCGACTTCTCCACCGATCTGCACCTGCTCGTGCGCCGCGAGGACCAGCAGCTGCTGACGCGCATCGACCAGGCACTGCACGACATCACGCTCGAAGAGCACGCGGGCCTGCTGGCATTGTGGGCGCAGCAGATGCTGCCCGCCTCCATCGAGAACGCGCTTGACCGGGTGCGCGCCCTGCACCTGCCCTGGCTGCTGTATGTGGCCGCAATACTCATCGGCCTGACCGTGTTCTGGCAGGCACTACGTTGGCGAATCGGTCGCACGGAACAACGCCTTGGGCGCGCGGCAGGAATGATCAGCCACGAAGTGCGCAATTCCGCGCAGACGATACTGGCTTCGATCGACCTGCTGAGCCAGTCGCGCCTGTCCAGGAGAGAGCGCGACCTGCTCGCGGCCGCGCGTGCCGCCGGCCACGCGCTGCGCAGGCTGCTCGACCGCTCGCTCGCGTTCTCGCGTCTGGCCAGCGGCAGCTTCAGGCCCCACGTCGTACCTTGCGACGTCGGCCAGCTCTGTGCCCATGCACTGGACGCGATCCGGCCGGAGGCACTGCGCAGGGGATTGTCCCTCAAGCTTGATTGCACGCCCGACCCCGCGCCGACGGTCGCACTCGATGCTGACGGGCTGCGCCAGATTGTCGACAACCTGCTGGGCAACGCGTTGAAGTTCACTGATGCCGGTGGCATCGAAGTGCGCCTGCAGCTGTCACCCATCCCGTCTGCCAGGGAGCTGTTGCTGGATGTGATCGACAGCGGCATCGGTATCGCCCCCGCGCAACTGCCGCTACTGTTCCGCCCGTTCCAGCAGGGAGAGGATGGCCAGAAGCGCGGCGGCACTGGCCTGGGCCTGACGATTGCGCGCGAGCTGGCCATTGCCATGGGCGGCAACCTGGCCGCGTACAGCGTACATGGGCGCGGCAGTCGCTTCACCCTGCGACTGCCGGTCCGCGCTGTCCCTCGCGATCCGCCCCCCATCGAGCGCCCGCAGCAGGCGCCGTTGACGGGCACAGAGCTGCTCCTGGTCGAGGACCATGCACTCAGCCGGCGCGTCGTGGCAGAGCAACTGCGTCGGCTGGGTGCCGATGTGTGCGCGGTTGCCGATGCGGAAACCGCGTTGGCCGAACAGACGCTGCGACCGCGCGGCACGGTGGTGCTGGATATCGGGCTCCACGGACGGGACGGCTACGGCTTGGCACAGCAGCTGCGCGCGCGGGCAAAGGCGCCCCTGCGAGTGATTGCCCTGTCCGCCCGCATGGGGCGCCGGCACGTGGCGCGCTGTCGCCGGGCCGGATTCGACGCCGTCCTGGTCAAGCCGCTGCAGGTGGCAGACTTGCTGCAGGCGCTGGGCCTTCCGCCTTCGGCGCACGCTGCCGCGCCTTGTAGCGCGCCGGGCGCCGACCCGGATTTCGCTGCGGATATCGCCCATGAGCTGGCCGGGATCGAACAGTCCCTGCAGGACGCCGATGCCGCGACATTGCGCCATCATGCGCACCGCCTGCAGGGCACGTTGCAGATGTGCCGGGCAATCGACCAGGCCGGCACCGCGGCCGCCCTGTGGGAGTTGGGGCAGCAGGCCACGCCCGACTGGGGCGAGGCATGGCGACTGCTGCAGGGATTGCAGCAGTGGCACGGCTCCCGCAAGGCGGAAGCCGTGCCTTCAAGCTGATCAGGCCGCCAGGCGCTCGACCTGGCGACGGGTCAGGTCGTTGAATCGTCCCAGCGACATCAGGTGCTGGTGGATCAGTGCCAGCCAGCCACTGCGGTGCCACTCGACCACGGTTGCTTCCGGCAGCGCGACGAACTTCTCGACGTCCACGACCAGGAAGCCGTTGAGATTGAACTCGCGGCCATCCGGAGTGCGCACGGTGGCGTTGCGCTCGACCAGCAGGCCGTTGTCGATCAGGGCCTTGGAGAAGGCCTGGGTCTGTTCGTGCTCGCGGGTGTACTGGCCGCAGAACTCCAGCGCCTGCTGCACCATGTCGGTGGCCTTGCCGTCCACGAACAGCGGCTGGCCTTCGTCACCCCCCTTGACCACGCGCGAGCTCTCTTCGTCGATGCCCAGCAGGAAGTCATTGTCCGCACCGGTGTCGATGAAAATGAAGGGGTGGCGACGCAGGTAGGCCGGAATGTAGGCCTCGTCTTCCCACAGGCCGTCCTTGATGAACAGATTCTGGTCGGACACACCGACGGCCGCCATCGGCACGGCGGTCGGGCCAGCAAACAGAATCGGGAAGTGGTGCAGGGCCAGCGAGAACTCGCCCAGCACCAGCGGAATGGCGTTGTTGCCGGCCGCAAACTCGAGCCTGCCCGGCAGGATGCGCAGATCGGCGTGCACATCGGCCTGCAGCGGCACCGGACGGGTATAGAACAGGGGAGCGCCGCTCGGCGCCGCTTCGGTGGTGGTGTCGCTGGTGGTGGTCATCTTGGGAACCGTTCAATCATGCGCGCCTGCCATCCCGGGCGCGCCAGCGGGAACAACCTGAATCCCGCATTATCAACAAGCTCGATGACAACGGCCACCCCACCGACGGCCTATTTCAGCTGCAAGGGGTAGCGCTGCCAGAGCACGTGCACCAGGAACCCGGCCAGCTCGGTGTCGCGCGCGCTCACCGCGGCACGGATCTTGTCCAGCAGCACCATGTCGCTGCAGGAACGCACGTCGGCATGGTTGGCCTGCCCTGCCCGGCGCGCGCGATAACGCGCGGCGCGCTGCGCATCACTCATCGCGTACCCGAACTTGGGCGGACGGCCGCGCTTGCGCGGCAGGGTCAGCTCCAGGGTTCCGGGGTCTTTGTCATCACGCATGAGAGGGGTGCGGGCGGCGGCGAGCAACGGGGGGGCGCAATTTATCGTGAGGCATCACTTTAATCCAGCTTTTTTCTGCACTTTTGTTGCGATGCAGCGCCAATGTTGCCGTGTCGGTGCGGATCCATCCACGCATGGCGTGGATCTACTGCAGAGCTCGCGACCCGGT
>NZ_CVIW01000028.1:0-35569 GCF_001499715.1 Stenotrophomonas thermophila
TGGCCGGCAACCACATGACCCGCGCAGAGATGCGTAGCTGCCGGCCAGCGGCCGGCACTACCAATCAATGTTCGGCACGGCCATTCGTTGTTCAGCGCCGCGTGCGCGCTTCGGCCGTGGTCAGCCTGGACGTGATGCCGGCCAGCGGCCGGCACCATCATTCAATGTTCAGCGCGGCTTTCGTGTCCGTTTCGGCTTTGCGGTCTCACCGCCGCTGGCGGCGCCATCCTGCAGCGCCTGCAGCCAGGACAACGTGTCCACATAGTCGATGAAGTGGCGCAGGTAGCCGGGGCTGGTGGCCTGCATCGTATCCAGCATGCGCTGCACCAGCACCGCCGAGTTCAGCGGGCCACCGTCGGCGGGGGCTTCGGTGCGCAGCGAGCGGCGCACCTGCAGTTCGCTGCGCAGCTCCGACCACTCGCGCTGCACCTGCTGCAGCATCGGCACCTGCGGGTAATGCGGCAGCGAGCGCGACCGCGCATCAAGATCACGCACCAGTGCGCGCAGGCCCTCCAGCGCTGGCAGCTTACTTGGCATCCGCGGCCTTGGGCTTGGGAATCGGCGCGATCTCGACGCGACGGTTGCGCGCTCGGCCTTCCTCATTGGCATTGGAACTGACCGGCTGCTCGCTGCCGAATGCGGCGGCGAACACGGCGTCAGCCGGTACGCCATCGGCGATGAGCGTACGCGTCACGGTCAGCGAGCGCTGCGCGGACAGCTCCCAGTTGTCGGCGAAACGACGGTTGCCTTCGCGTACCGGCGCATCATCGGTGAAGCCGCTGACCATCAGGATCTCTTCGCGGCTGCCCAGATAGGCGGCCAGCGGCGCGGCCAGGCTGCGCAGCAGCTCCTGGCCTTCGGATTGCAGCTGGTCGGAGTTCAGCGCGAACAGCACGCTGCCGCTGATGCCGATGCGGCCATCCACCAGCGTCACGCGGCCGGCGGCCAGCGGTCCAGCCAGCGCCTGTTCCAGCGTCTGCAGGCGCTTGGCTTCGGCCTGGCGCTGTTTTACTTCCTGGTCCAGCCGCTGCGACAGCTCCAGCTGCACCGCGACCACGCCGACCAGGATCAGCACGAACGCGCCCAGCAGTACCGACATCAGGTCGCCGAAGGCGGCCCAGATCGGGGCGTGCGAACCGCCGTCGACCTCCAGCTCGTCGCTCATGCGCTGCCGGCCTTGCCGCGGCGCGCGGCCAGCTGCTGCAGTTCTTCCATTACCTGTTTCTGCGACAGCAGGCTGAGATCGACCACTTCGCGCGCCTGCGCCACGTAGTAGGCCAGCTGTTCATCGCTGCGGGCCAGCGAGGCATCCAGGGCGCCACCGATCTCTTCCAGGCGGCCGGACAACGCGGTGGCGGCGGCGCCGAACTGCGCGACGGCTTCGCCGAAGGTGCCGGCCAGCTGGCCCACTTCGGCAGCGCTGCCGTTGAGCGCGGCAGCGATGCCGTCCAGCTTGCCGGTCTCGGCAGCGATATGGTCGGTGAAGCGGTTGCCCACGCGTTCCAGCAACTCGGCCGAGCCACCGACCAGCGCGTCCACGGCGGTGCGCTGTTCGTGCGACGCATGGTTGATTGCATCGAGCAGCGTCTGCACGGTGGCCAGCAGGCGGCCGCGTTCTTCCAGCATTGCGTTGTCGCGCACCAGGCTCTCGGACAGCGTGCTGCGCAGCTCGTTGATGACGTCGGCGGCAGCCTTCGGCGCGGCCGCGGCGGTCTGCAGCAGGGTAGCCACCTCGGCCAGCGTGGCGCTGGCCTGCGCGCGACCGTTCTCGCCGATCTGCTGCGCGGTCGCCCCCAGCGTGTCGCAGACCTGTTGCTGCTGCGCAGCCAGGCGTTCGCCATTGGCCTGCAGGCGCTCGGCCAGCTCGCTGGAAACGTGCTGCAGGGCATCACTCCAGCGCTGCAGGCGCTGTTCGTCGCCAGCCTGCAGTTGCGCCTGCAGGGCGGCGTGGGCCTGCTGCAACTCGGCGCTGACCGCGTCCCAGCGCGCTTGGCGCTGCTGCTCGCGGCTGTCCAGGCTGGCCTGCAGCTCGGCGTGCGCGGTGGCGACGGCGGCCTGCGCGGCCTGCCACTCCTGCGAGCGCTGCTGCTCGTGGTCCTGCAGCAGGGACTGGCTGGCGCTGTGGTGCTGGGCCAGTGCCTGCAGCAACGCCTGCGCGTGCTCGTCCAGCTGCTGGCCGGCTGCGAGCAGCGCCTGCTGCTGGCGCTCGACCAGCGCGGCGTTCAGGGCCTGCTGCTGCTCGGCGGCGGCACGCAAGGCCTCTGCATTGCCCTGTGCATCGGCCTGCAGGCGCTCGCCGATGCGCGCGACCAGCGCTTCGGCATGCGTGCCCTGGTTCTCGCTGAAGGCTTGCAGGTGCTGGCGCAGTTCGCTGACCAGCGACTGCTGTGCCTGTGTCTGCTCGCCCAGGACCTTGGCCCAGCTGGACTCGGTTGCCATGCGGCTGCGCTCGAAGCCGTCGCTCAAGCCGGCCAGCTGCTGCTGCACGGCCCGCTCGACACGGGCGTGCAGTGCTTCGCCGTGCTCGGCCAGGCCGGCCAGCGTGGTTTCGGCCATCGGCTGCAGTGCGCCACCGATGGCAGCGGCACTGGCTTCAGCGCCCTCGCGCAGCGACTGCTGCAGCGACAGGGCCAGGCGTTCCTGCAGCGCTTGGCTCTGGGCCAGGAATTCTGCCTGGCCGGCCAGCAGACGCTCATTGGCGGCCGCACTGTGCTGTTCAAAGGTGCTGGTCATCGCCTGCAGGCGGTCGACCAGCGCCGGCAGCGCGGCGGACTGTGCCTGCAGCAGGCGCAGCGATTCGGCGCGCTGCCAGGTCTGCGAATACGGGTGCAGGTCGCCGGCAATGGCGCGGTCCAGCTGCTGCACGGCCTGCAGGCGGTCGCGGCGCAGCAGCGCGGCCAACAGGCCGAGCATGGCCGAGCTGGCCACGCCCGCGATCGAGGTACCGAAGGCCACCGCCAGGCCCTGCACCGGCGAGGCCAGCGAGCCGCGGATGGCGGCCATGTCGGTGGCGCTCTGCAGGGCCAGGCCGGTGCCACGCAGCGTGTCCATCATACCCAGCAGGGTGCCGAGCATGCCCAGCAGCACCAGCAGGCCGACCAGGTATGGGGTCAGCACCGGTGCTGGCAGGGCAGTGCGCTCGCCTTCCACGCGCAGGCGCACGGCGTTGCGCAGGCCCAGCGGCACGCGTTCCAGCCAGGCGGCGAGGCTTTCCTTCGCGCTGGACAGGTCGTTCAGTGCGGTGCGCAGGCCGTTGCTGGCCTGGCGGTAGCGGTACAGCTCCACGCCACCGGCGATGTAGCAGGCCGCGATGATCGCCGCCACCGCTGCACCCAGCGGATGCACCGAAACATAGCCAATGCCGATCCAGCACACGGCCAGCAGGCCGACAAGGAAAACAACGACATGGAAAGCAGTTCTGGACATGGTGTTCCGGTCAGTGGGAGCGCAGGGCGTCTTGCAGCCCTTCGATCGGGTGGAAGCGCAGCTGCAGCTCGGCGAGCAGCAGGGTGCGCATGTCATGGCGGAAGGCCGCGCGCCAGCCAGGCTGGCCGTGCACGCGGTCAAAACGGGCGCCGAGCACTACCGGCGCCGTGGCCAGCAGGCTGTGCTCGCGCGGGGTGAGGGTCTGTTCCATCACTGCATCGACCTCGGCCAGCCGCGCCAGCTCCGGCGAGACCTGTACCAGCTGGTCGCGCAGGCGGCCGCGCAGGCGCCCGGTGGCGGTCTGGATGGCCTGCTGCAACACCCGGTAGCGCTGGCGCAGCGAGGCGAAGTTGGGTGCGGCAGCGGCCTCGGCCAGGTCCAGCAGGCGCTCGGCCTCGGCGTCCTCACTGATCGAGGCGCGCAGGCTGGCGTGCGCCTGGGCGCAGTCGGCCAGCACATCCTCGACCGCTTCGACGGCTTCACCGGGCTCGGGCAGGCTGCCTCCGAGCGCCCCGGACAGGGCCACGGCACGGCTCCAGTCCACCCACTGGCCGAGGCGATCGGTCAGGGCGGGACTGCTGGCCGGCATCGCGCCGTCGCTGAGACGGGCGAGCAGGCGGAGGAACTCCGGTCCACCCAGGACCGGCTGCGCTGCGTTCGCCATCAAGGGGTGAGGGGCCAAAAACCGTTGATTTTACAACCAGATGACCCCGGCTGGATGAAGGCGGGGCCTGGGGGCGGTACCCGCAGGCGCGACAAGGCTTAGAATGTCCGGCTGCATCCACCCGTTCGATCCTTGGAGTACCCCCATGACTGTTGCGCAGTTCTACCCGATCGGCACCCCCGGACAGCCCTGGGGCGACGCGGAACGCGCACAGTGGCGGGCCCGCCAGCAGCGCCAGCGCAGCTACCATGATGACGTGGTGGCCGCCCTTGAGCGCCTGGACGACAGCGTTTTCGACGTGATCCAGTACGGCCAGCTGGACTATGCGCCGGACCATTACCCGCTGTTCGCCGTGGTCAACCACGACTGGAACCCGGCGCTGCCGACCGCGCTGATCACCGGTGGCGTGCATGGCTACGAAACCAGCGGCGTGCACGGTGCCCTGCAGTTCCTGGAGCAGCAGGCGGAGCGTTACCTGGGCCGGCTGAACCTGATCGTCGCGCCCTGCGTCAGCCCGTGGGGCTATGAGCGCATCCAGCGCTGGAACCCGGACGCCATCGACCCCAACCGCAGCTTCCGTGACGGCGGCCAGATCGTGGAAGCCGCCGCCCTGATGGCCTGGGTGGCCGAGCGCAAGCCGAACCTGCTGGTGCACCTGGACCTGCACGAGACCACCGACAGCGACCTGCAGGAGTTCGATCCGGCCCGCTGCGCCCGCGACGGCAAGCCGTTCGAGCGCGACACCATTCCCGATGGCTTCTACGTGATCGGCAACAGTGAAGATCCGCAGGCCGAGTTCCAGAAGGCACTGATCGCCGCAGTGGCGCCCATCACCCACATCGCCCCGGCCGACGCCGAAGGCAATCTGGTCGGCCTGCCGTTGCAGTCTCCGGGCGTGGTCTGGGGCGAATCTCGTTCGATCGGCGCCTGCGCTGGCTTCACCGATGCGCGCTTTGCCACCACCACCGAGGTCTACCCGGACAGCCCGCGCACCAACCCGCAGGAATGCAACGACGCCCAGGTGGCGGCGGTGTGTGCGGGCCTGGATTTCGCCCTGGCGGCGCAGTAGCGCGCCACGTTCCGGGCGGTGACCGGCATCAGCCGGTGCCGCTTGGCCGGCGCGGTGGCGAGCGGCACGCCGGTCGTCGCCCGGCAGCCGGCGAAGACATCCAGATCGCGCTGGTACACGTTGCTGCTGACACCGAACAGGCCCAGCAGGGAATGGAAGACATTGTCATGGCTGTAGGCGCGGTGCAGCGCATTCCCACGCATGCAGGCCAGGTCCAGGCCCGCGTTGTGGCTGAACTCCGTTGAGAACCACATCACCATCGGCACCTGGGTCTGCTCGCGCGGGGCGATGAAGTAGGGCGTGCCATGCAGGTACATGCCGCGTTCGCCGAGCGACTCACCATGGTCGGAGACATAGATCAGCGCAACGTCGCGGTGGGCCGAGTAGCCCCGCAGCAGGCCGATGGCCTCCGCAAGCACCTGGTCGGTGTGCACCAGGGTGTTGTCATAGGTGTTGACCAGCGCCTCGTTGCTGCAATGCTGGATCTGGTTGCTGTCGCAGGTCGGGCTGAAAGCCCGCGACGCTGCGGGATACCGTTCAAAGTAGGTCGGCCCATGACTGCCGAGCTGATGCAGCACGATCAGGGCGTCGCCGTTGATCGCATCGATGCGTGCGCCCAACTGGTGCAGCAGCACGTCGTCGTAGCAGGTGCCGTCGGCGTTGACGCAGTGGCCGGCCACCTTGAGTGCGGGCATGTCCTCGGTCGGCACGCGTTCGCACACGCCCTTGCAGCCGCCGTTGTTGTTGTTGCGCCAGAGCACGCTGATGCCGGTGCGCTGCAGGATGTCGAGCACGTTCTCCTCGGTTGCGGCGCGCACGTCGTCGTACTGGCCTCGGGTCATCTGCGAGAACATGCACGGCACCGAGATGGCCGTGGCGGTCCCGCATGAGGAGACATCATTGAAGCTGATGACGCCTTCCTTGCGCGAGAGCCGGGGATTGGTCGCGCGTGGGTAGCCGTTGAGCTGGAAGTTCTGTGATCGCGCGGTCTCGCCGACGACCAGGATCACCAGCTTCGGGCGCGGGCCCGGCGCGCGCTGTGCGTCCATGCCAATCGCGCGCAGCGGTTGCTGGCGGGTGCTGTAGAGACCTTTCAGATAACCGTGGGTATGCCGCACCACGTTCAACGGCAGCACCTGGTCGCGGATGTGGCGGTTGTTGCGCAGCAGTGAGGAATAGTCCTTGTAGAACGCGAAGCCGATTGCCAGCAGTACCAGCAATGACGCCAGAACGCTGACTGGCCACACCAGCAGCGAACGTATCGAACCGGCCCCGCTGGTGGTGCGCACCAGGGCCAGCCCGGCAGCGGGCAGCACGCCCAGCGCCAGCAGGGTCAACAGCAGTGGCAGCGACAGATAGGCGTTCAGTTCGGCCTGGTTGGTCTCGAACACGTTCTGCACCATGCTGCGGTCGATCAGCACGTTGTAGTGCAGCATGAAGTAGCTGCAGGCGGCGCTGACGACAACGAGCAGCACCAGCAGCGGCCTGCGCAGGAACGGCAGTGCCAGCAGTGGCGTCAGCATCAGGTTGAACAGGCACAAAAGCACCACCGGCAAGCTGGCCAGGAACAGCACGCTGCGCAGGCTGTTGAGGTCGATCAGCCCCCACAGCGTCTTCCAGAGGGCGATGTTTCCAATCGTGGCGAAGAACAGTGCGGCGGCCCAGACCAGAACGATCGGATGGGGCCGTGGGAAACGGAGGCATTGACGCACGAGCAGGTTCCGCGGAACAGGAGTGCGCGCAGTATCGAAACGGCTTTATCAGGAAGTTGTCAGGATTGCCGGGCTAGCCCAGCAGGATCACGCCCCACACCGCACCGACCATCAACAACGCGGTGGTCTGCGCGGCGCTGCCCATGTCCTTGGCGTTCTTGGACAGCGGATGCTGCTCCAGCGAAATGCGATCAACCACGGCTTCGATCGCCGAGTTGAGCAGTTCCACCAGCAGGCTGATGAAGCAGACTGCCAACACCAATGCGCGCTCGACCGCGCTGATGTCCAGTACGAACGCTGCAGTGATCAACAGCGCGTGCAGGAGCAGCAGCTGGCGAAAAGCAGCCTCGCCACGAAAGGTAGCGATGAATCCGTCTCGCGAATGGATCAGGGTGTGGAAGATGCGGCCCAGGCCGGTCTTGCCATGCGGGTACTTGCCGCTGTCCTTGGGGTGCTGCATGCCGTTTCCGCCGTGAAGTGAGCAATCCCCAGCATGTGCAGGCGCGCGTCAGGAAACCGTCAGATGGGCCACTCCAGGCTGAACCGGCAGCCCTGCTGCGAGGAACGCACCGTCATCCTCCAACCCAGGTGCTCGACGATGCGCTGCACGATGGACAGCCCCAGTCCCTCGCCACTGTGCGGGCTGCCGGGCACGAAGCGCTGGAACTGCTGTGGGTCGATACTGGAGGGCAGGCCGGGTCCGGTGTCGGCGAAGGTGAGTGCGGTGTCGTGGAGGGTGATCCTCACTTCGCCCCTTTCGGTGTACTGGCATGCGTTGCGCAGCAGGTTCCAGATCACGCTGTGCGCCAGATCTGCGTTGGTGTCCAGCACGGCGTCATGCCGGGCATCAAACGCAACGATCACCGGCTTGCCGGAAATCCACGGTTGGCAGCGCTCCATGCAGGATTCGATCAATGGGCGCAGGGCCACCTTGTTGCGCGGCACGGAGCCGGGGGTACGTGAGAGCAGCAGCAGGCAGGACAGCTGGCGCTGCATCTCCTGGGTAGTGCGCAGGATACGCTCCGCGCTGGGGACCAGGTGGCTGTCGGACGGAAGCTGGCAGGCAAGGGTTTCCGCAGCGCCGCCGATGATGGCCAAGGGCGTGCGCAGCTCATGGCTGGCATCGCCGCTGAAGCATTGCTCGCGATGCAGGAACCGTTCGAGGTCATCACTGTGCCGGGCGAAGGCACGGGCGAGTACACCGATCTCGTCGCGGGCGTCCTGACAGGGAAAGGGCTTCCGCCCGCTCTGCACGGCATCGGCCAACTGCGTGATGGGCGCGATGACGTGCGATGCCACCCTGCGACCGATCAGGAAGGCGCCGAGCACGCAGATCGAAATGACCACCGCGGCGAAGGCATTGATCAGGTGTTCCAGGTAGCCATAGGGTGCAGCGTCCTGCAGCAGGTAGTAGCGCTGGCCGCCACTGTCGAACACACGCAGGTGCCACTCGTCGGGTCCTGCTTCGCCGTGGTAGCCCAGGCCGTACTGGCGCAGCACCATCGGCACGCTATGGCTGTCGTACAGCTGGCTGCCCGGGGGCAGGGCGGGGCGCTCGCCACGGGCCAGTGCCGCCTGCAGCTTGTGCACGGCACTATCCTGGGTCCGGGCGATGACCGCGGCCCTGACCTGGTCGTAGTCCACCTGTTCGGCCAGGACGATGAAGCCCATCGCGCCGGCCATCAGCAGCACGAACGAAATCGTGATGCGGGTACGCAGGGCCAGGCGGCGGTAGAGAGCGGCAGGGGTCACGCCGGCATGCGCCAGCCGACGCTGTGCACCGTGGCGATCAACGTGGTGCCGAAGCTGCGGTCCACCTGCAGGCGCAGCTCATGGATGTGGGTACGCAGCGCGCCGCTGTCCGGTGGCTCGTCGCCCCAGACCAGGTATTCCATCTCCTGCTTGCGCACGACGGCCGGGGCCGCGCGTACCAGGCACATCAGCAGTTTGTGCGACGTAGGCGTCAGCGCGATGCAGCGCCCCTGTCGCCAGGCCTGCGGCGAGCGCGTATCTACCTGCAAGTCCTTCCACGCCAGTACGCTGTCGACCTGACGGCCCTGGGCGCGTCGCACCAGGGCCTTGATCCGCGCATCCAGTTCCTTCAGCGAGAACGGTTTGACCAGGTAGTCATCGGCGCCGAGAGCGAGGCCCTGCACCCGGTCATCCACCGGGTCGCGCGCGGTCAGCATCAGGATCGGCACCGGGTTCTGGAACTCCTGGCGCAGCTTCTGGCACAGCGTCATGCCGTCCAGGCGCGGCAGCATCAGGTCCAGCAGGATGGCGTCGTAGTCGTGCTGCGTGGCCCGGCGCAGGCCGCTGGCACCGTCGCGGGCGTCGTCCAGCACGTAGCCGATAGGCTCAAAGAAAGCGTACAGGTTGGCTACGAGCTCGGGGTTGTCTTCGATGATCAGCAGGCGGGTCATGGCGTGCGTCCTTGCGCGTGGCCGAACTGTGCCCGATCCCTGACTGATTGCCAATGCGCATGCTGAATGGATCGCGGCCTGGGTTCGGCCGCGTCAAGCGACGTTCAATGGGCCGGCATCTTCGGAAACGAACTGCCAGCCGATATCTTCCGGTTTGTCCGAAAAGAACAGGCTCATGTAGGTCGGCTTGTCCTTGTTGATCAACGAGGTGCGGAACGATTCGACCACCTGTTCGATGGCATTCACATCAGCCGATGATGGGCGCTGGCTTGCGTGGGCCGGCAGGCCTGCGGCGAGGCACGCAGCGAGAAGCGCGTCCTGGATTCCGGTGGTTCGCATACTTCATGACGGCCTTCGTAGGGTGGAAGCGCCGCCGGGGCCACGGCTACAGGGCCCCGGCGCGCTCCGCATTCAACGATGCAGCGCGTCGATGATCAAGCCGGTCGCGATCTCCACCAACAGGTACTCGGTGTCGGACTGGCGCACCCAGCGCTGGCCGCGACCCGGATTGCGCAGGTCATAACGCGCGTAATCGTCCACCCAGTAGCGGCGGTCCACTTCGGCCCAGGGCAGGCGGTCGCCACGACGCCAGGCCTTCTTCTGCCAGCCGGGCGGCGGCGCATCACGGTTGTGCGGGCCGCCGGCATGCGGCGGCGGGCCGTTGCCGCGGGCGTGATGCGGCGGGTCAGCGAAGGCGGGGGCCGCAGCCAACGCGGTGGCGGTGGTCAAAGCGATGGCAAGCAAACGTGTGGTCTTCATGGAAGTGCCTCCGTCATGGCCGCAGCATGCGGCGCTGTGGCGGGAATATAGGGCAGTCAGTGTGAATGAATACGGGTTTGGGCGGCACTTTTCTGAACAGACGGCGCGGCCTGCAGCCGCTGCCAGGCAACGGGTCACTGGACCCCGCCCGGGGCTGAATCTGTTGCAGCCCAGCCTCCACCCAACGACAGGAAAAGATCCATCTGCCGGTCAATGCGCTCCGCGCGCGAGACGGCCAATGCGGACTCCGCATCTGCCAGCGCGGCCTGGGCCGAAAGCAGGTCGAGAAAATCGATCCTGCCGAAACGGTAGAGCTGCTGCGCCTGCCCGGCGGCCCGCGCTGCATCCCCACGCGCCTGCGCCAGGCTGCGCTCGCGTTCAAGCTCCTGCGTGCAGGCAGAAAGCGCGGTCTCGGTCTGGCGCAGTGCCTGCAGCACGACGCCGTCAAAGGACGCGAGCGCGGTATCTGCATTGGCACCGGCCGCCGCGATGCGGGCCTTGGCTACGCGGCGGTTGGGCCAGTGCCATGACAGCACGGGACCGATGCTCGCACCGAAGCCGTCGGCCGACAGCAGATGCGCCGGTGTGCCGGCCACGCCCGAAGAGGCGCCCAGGGTGATCTGCGGATAGAGACCCGCCGTCTCGACACCGATCATTGCAGTCGCGGCGGCCAGGCTACGTTCGGCTGCGCGTACGTCAGGGCGTCGCTGGAGCAGCTGCCAGCCATCACCGACCGGCAGCGCCTGCTCCAGCTCCGGGGGCCGTGGGCACGCTTCGGCCTCCCTGGGATAGTCCGCCGGGAGCCTGCCCATCAATGCGGCCAGTTCGAACAGTGAGGCCTGCCGTTCCGCCAGCAGGTGCGGTATCGCCGCCGCGCTGCGATTGACGGCTGCACCGGCACGGCTGACATCGAAGTCCGTTCCGCGCCCGCCTGCAGCAAGGCGTCGGGTTGCCTCCAGCGTGGCGCGCTGTATCGCCAGCACCTGCCGGGTTGCAGCGAGCGTGTGATTGCTTGTGCACACTTGGAGATAGGCACGGGTGACGGCCGCAGTGACGACCACGCGGACCTGGTCGCGTGCCGCAGCGACAGCCTCCGCGTCCGCGTTGACGGCTTCGATGCCGCGGTGGATGCCACCTGCGAGATCCAGCGGATAGGAGAGGTGGAGGCCCAGCGCGTACGACTGCGGCGCGGCCGACGCCTGGGTGTAGCCACCGGCATGGATGAGCGTGCCCGACGCATCCACGTCGGCCTGTACGGCACCGCGCGCGCGATACTCCAGCACGGTAGCGCTGGCGCGCCGGAGGTTGGCATCGGCAGCGCGCAGGTCGGTATTGGCCGCCAGTGCTTCGCGCACGTAGCCGTCAAGCTGGGGGTCGCCATACAGTTCCCACCACCGATCCGGTGGCGCGTCGTGGCTGAATGATGCCTCCCCGCCCGAGACGAATGCCCGCGCTGCCCGTGGCGTGGCAGCGACGGCATTCGCAGGCAGGTGATAGTCGGGGCCGGAGACGCAGGCCGTCATCGGCAGCAGCAGGGCAAGCAGCCCACCGCGTAGTGTTCGCAGGCTCACTTGCAGGCTCCCTGTGCCGAGGGCGTGATGGTCACGCTCGCAGTGCGACCCACGATCAGGCGGGTGTCCGACGGCGCATCATCGATGCGGATGCGTACCGGGATGCGCTGCGCCAGCCTCACCCAGGTGTAAGTTGGCGCCACGGCGGGCAGCAGGTTGTGTGTGCTTGAGCGCTGATCGTCGGCAATGCCGGCGGCGATGGTTTCCACGTGCCCGCGCACGTCGCGGTTGTCCCCCATCAGCCGCGCCACCGCGGCATCGCCCTCGGTGATGCAGCCCAGCTTGGTTTCCTCGAAATAGCCCTCGATGCGCAGGCTGCCGGTGTCGATCAGCGCCAGTGCCTGCGCACCGGGTTGCAGGTAGTCGCCCGCGTGCAGGTCGAGGTTGGTGATGATGCCATCGGTGGTTGCGCGCACCTCGGTGCGTTGCACGTTGAGCTGGGCAACGCGCTGTTCGGCCCGTGCCTGCGCCAGCGTGGCCAGCTCGGTATCGACCTTGGCGGCATTGCGTTCGCGGGTTTCCGAAGCGACCAGGTTGCCAAGTGCGTTGTCCCGCGCCGATTCGCGGCGGGCCAGCGCCAGCGTGGCGCGTGCGCTGCTGACCGCTGCGTCGGCCTTCTCAAGTGCGGCAGCGAAGCGCGGTTGATCCAGCACCAGCAGCAGCTGCCCGGTACTGACCCGCTGGTTGTCGTGCACCAGCACCTGGGTGACCAGCCCCCCCATGTCTGACGCAACGCGCACGACATCGGCGCGCACCCGCCCATCGCGCGTCCATGGGCGTGTTTCGTAGCGATGCCAGATGGCCAGTGCAGCGACGACGGCAATTGCGAACACTACCAGGGTTGCGCTCCAGCGCCCGATGACAGCAAGCAGGTCTTTCATTTCATTTCTCGAGCAGGGGCGAGAGCCGGATCATCAGCTCCGCCAGGATCACGAACAGGGACAGGCCCACCAGCGGCCGCGCGGCGAACAACCGGTACAGGCCGAGGCTGGCGAGCAGACGTGAGGTCAGCATCGACAGCACCAGCGCGGCGGCGGCCACGGCGAGCAGGCCGGGGATCAGCACGCCATCAATGGAAAGATCAGGAAGCATGAGGTCAGCGCCGGTGGGTGAGCGGAGGTACGAGCAGGTCGCAGCGCAACCCGCAGAGCAGGTGCAGTAGATGCTCTCGATCGACCCCGCTGCTGGCCGCAGCTGCCTCGCGCATGCGGTCCAGAAGTTCCAGAAGATGGATGTCGACACTGCGTGCCGAGTGGGCGCGAACCCCGAAATGTGCAGCGATGCGTTCGACCAGCGCCGCATGAAGCGTCCGAACCTGCGGGTTGTGCAGCCGCTTTTCCAGCGCGCGGAGTTGGCTGGATGCACGTGCCGCACGCACGTCCGCAAACAATGCCCGCAGGTCGTGCGCGGCGCTGGGACGGCCCTGCAACCTGGGAGCGAGCAGCCCGATTCGATCCAGCATGCGGCTGAGCCACGCGCGGCTCGCACCGCCTTGTCCGGCGGCGTGTCGTGCGATGTCCCGACGGATCGACCGCTCCAGCCGAGCGCGGTTGCGGCCCGCATCGGCGGTCTGCAACAGCTGCATGCTGCACAGTGCCACCGTCGTACCGATGAACAACGCAACGCTGTTGTTGAGCGCGCCGACGATGTTGGTCGTATTGGTCGCGCCCAGGCTGGCAATGAGCGGAAACGTCAGCACCACGCCCAGGGCAGCCATGGTGAATGGCGGCCGGGCCAGGAACGATCCGCACAGCAGCAGTACCGGCGCGAGCGCGGTAATCAGGCCGGTGATATCGGACAACGCGGGGAAGATCAGCAGACCGTAGAGCAGGCCGACGGCCACGCCGATGCAGGATCCCACCAGATAGCGCGTGACGTGTGGTGCCGGTGCTTCGAGGGTGCCGAACAGGACGCATGCAGTGCCGATGATGGACACCGCCGTGGCGCCGTCCGACCAGCCCGTAATGATCCACAGCACGCAGCTCAGCAGGATGCCTACGAACGCCCCCAGTGCGCTGCGCGCGGCGTTCCTGTGATCCCGGTGAATCGCTGCGCCCTGCACATTCCGCGCAAGACGGTCAGGCACATGCAGGCGCCAGTCGGGGCGGGCAGTGTGCAGTTGTGCCTGCAGCACGCGGCAGTCGGCGTGGGCGAGGTCGAGTTCGGCCCGTTGCGCGGCGAGGCTGGCCTGCAGCAGATCGCGCCAGCCGCTTGCATCCATTGTGCCGGCCTGCGGTGAACGCAGCCGAGCGATGGAATCTTCCACCGCGCTGGACAGCATCAGCACGTCCAGCATCCGATCATGCAGAGCACGCAGGATCTGCACC
This sequence comes from Stenotrophomonas thermophila, assembly GCF_001499715.1. Lineage (NCBI taxonomy): Bacteria > Pseudomonadati > Pseudomonadota > Gammaproteobacteria > Lysobacterales > Lysobacteraceae > Stenotrophomonas > Stenotrophomonas thermophila. The sequence continues at coordinate 13,952 of NZ_CVIW01000028.1, forward strand.
TGGGCCACGCCGTGGGCGCTGTCGAAGGGCAGGTGGATCGACAGCACATGCAGCTCGAGCAGGTCCGCCGCCACTTTCGAGCGGTCCGTCGCCAGCACCGTGTCCGATGCGCCGGCGCGCATGTCCCGTGTCCATCGTTCCGCGTCATCCAGCACGGCAGCGACCCGTGCGTGCACGCGCATCGAGACCCGGCGCGGCAGCACCAGCGCGTGTACCAGCGTTGCGGCCAGGATGCCGATGGCAATTTCCTGCACCCGCGTGATGGCAATGGTGAACACGTCTCCCGGCACCATCACCGCAGGAAATCCAATCAGGCTGGTGGTATAGCCGGCCAGCAGGAACGCATAGGCACGCGGCGTGCGGTCGAGCATCGCCAGATACAGGCACAGCGCCATCCAGGTGGCGAGCGCGGCGCTCAGCACCAGGGGTGCATTGGCGAAACGCGGCACCAGCACGACGGTGGCGACGGCCCCGCCCACGGTACCGAGCAGGCGGAACAGGCCGCGGCTAAGTGTCGCCCCGGACAGAGGCTGCGATACCAGATAGACCGTGCCGATCACCCAGAACGGGCGATTCAGGCCGATCCTTAGAGAGACATACAGCCCCAGCGACGCGGCGAGCAGGCATTTGAGCGAGAAGAGCACCGCCTCCTGATCGGTCCTGAGGGCAGGGCTTTTCAACCGGGCGAATGCCTGGAACACGTGGGGACGGGCAGGAGTGGGGGAGTGCATGCGGCTCATGCTAGTGATCGGCCGCACCGGCGAATTTCGCTACAATGACAATCAATCGCTAAAACCGGTCAATGTGAGAATGGCTCGCATTTCGCTCCCCGGCTTTGACCTGGACCCGGACGAGACCGATCGCCCGGCGGTTGCCAGCCGCCTGCAGGTGGCCGAGCACGACGCGGAAATTCCGGTGCATGAGCATCGAAAGGGCCAGCTCATTCTTGCGCTGCATGGGGCGGTGACCTGCGAAGTGGCCAATGCGCTGTGGATCGTGCCGCCCCAGTGTGGCGTCTGGATTCCGGGCGGCATGCCGCACAGCAACCGCGCCACCGCAAACGCGCGCCTGTGCTACCTGTTCGTCGAGCCCGGCATCGTCGACCTGCCGGCGCAGTGCGTGACGCTGGCCATCTCGCCGATGCTGCGCGAGATGATCCTGCACCTGGCCGACGCGCCGCTGGACTATCCGCATGGCAGCCACACCGACCGGCTGGCGCGGGTGTTGCTGGACGAGCTGGTACAGATGCCGGCTGAGCATCTGTCGCTGCCGGTCAGCCATCACCCGAAGGTGCGTGCGCTGGCTGCGGCGCTGTCGGCGGATCCGACAGACCGCAGCACCATCGGCCAGTGGGCCGTGCGCCTGGCCCTGGGCGAGCGCACGTTGACCCGCCTCATCGAACGGGAAACGGGACTGTCTTTCGGGCGCTGGCGGCAGCAACTGCACCTGCTCATCGCCATTCGGGAACTCGCCGCCGGTGCACCCGTACAACGCGTTTCCGAGACGCTGGGCTATGAGTCGGTGACGGCCTTCATCACGATGTTCAAGAAAGCGCTTGGCCTTTCCCCGGCGCGGTACTTTGCGGTGCGCCTGCGTGGGCAGTAGCAGGGAACAGCGGGGGAAGCCCCTGCCTGGAACAGCTACTTTAAAGTGCCTGAGACAGATTGAATCGCGGCCACCACCGCAGCAGGATCCTCGCGCTGGAGGGTGTGCCCGGTCGCCAGGTAGCGATGCGAGCCGCGCGTGAATCCCGAGAAGAGCAGGGCGTGCTGTGCTTTCCAGAGCGCCTTGCCCGCTGCGGTCTCTTCGAAGAACAGCGGTTCGGCAGCCAGCTGGGTTGCAGTCAGCAGCGCTACCGGCACGTCCGGCATCGTGCGCGGGGTTTCCGCACCGGGTGCATCCAGCTGTTCGGTCAGCACGGCATAGTCGGCGGCCATGGCCGGCGGCAGCATTGCCTGCAGCTGGGCATCGTCTGCCTGCACGCGGGTACTGTCGGACTGCTTGAACGCATGGCGCTGACCCATCGTGGCCGGGTCCACCAGCACCAGGCCCTGCAGGCGTTCCGGATGGCGGCGTGCAAACTCCGTGGCCAGCAGGCCGCCATAGGAATGACCCACCAGCACAACGCGGCGACCGGGAGCGAGCGTATCGATCACGGCCGTGAGGTCGGCCAGATGCGCATCGATGCGCTTGGGTGACCGTCGCTGCCGGACTTGCCGAGCCCTGCACGGGCGTAGGTGATGCTGTGGTAGTCGCGCCCCAGACCCGCAACCACTTCCTTCCAGGCGCCCGAGCCTTGCCCGAAACCGGATTCAAAGACCACGGTGATCGGGCCGGCCCCGGTCTCTTCGGCCTGCAGCGCGTAGTCGCCGCAATCCACCTGGATTTCCCCGGCGTGGGCGGTGCCTGCAGCGGCCATCACCGCGGCCAGCACCCACAACGTCACTCGGCTGCTCTTCATTGCCATTCCCGTGGGCCGTGACGCGTGCCAGCCCTTCCGATGGGTCAGGTCTGCAGCGGAGTGCCGCAGCCTGCCGACCTCGCGACAGGTCGTGCTGGTAACGTTGTGAGGTATAACACCGATTCCCCGTGCAGGAAGTCATGGTGCATGAGGTCGCTGCGCCTGCGCTGCGGGTTCTTCCGCCCGCCTATCAACGTGGCTGACCTTGCCGGCATCTGGTGCGTCGGATCTGACGCTGCTTTTGCCCTTTGCCGCCGGCGTTGCAGCAGTTGGAGGAAGGGACGCCGGCAATCTATTAGGTTGCATTGGCTCTCGTCTGCGCTATGGTTGGAATTCAAACTGTGTATTGAGCCCTATGAAGCTGACGCGCGGATGGTTTCTTGCACTATCTGTAATGTGGCTGGCCATTTTCGCTTTGATGCTGTGGCTGGGCCGAATCTGGGATGCGTGTGGTGCCTTCCTGGCTGCGACAGCCTTCGTTCTCGTTGCGTTTAGGAGAAAGCAGCATTTTGCAGATGGGTCCCCGGAGTAGCGGGCCTTCTCAACCCCCTCTTTGCAAGGGGGCTTGAGATCATGACGTCACAGGTAATCGCATCGCGCTGGTCACCTCGGCAGGTACCGCCCGCTACACCATCCGGCAACTGTTGACCGTGGTGAATGCGAACGTCAGTGCGTTCAACAGGACATTCCGTGCCCCGATTCATCACCCCCGACGAGGTCTCCCTCATCCAGGGGAAGCTGACTGAGAAGACCGAGCGGAGATCTACTTGGGGTCATGATTTTTGACTCTGCGGCGGGGTTGGCCGCCACACCTTGCATATTGGGGCCTTGATGATGGTGAGGATCCTGACAGCACTACTTCTGATTGGAGTCGGACTTGGATTCTCTGGCGGCGCATGGGCTCTAGGAAAGCGGCCCTTCAAGATGCTCCAGTTCTGCGTGCATGACCAAGACGGCTTGAAGCGGTTCAAGCAGACCCTCAGCTCTACCGCCAAGGACGAAGGAATGCAGTTCTTTGATGGCAGCGCTGAATTGGATCGCCAGCTTGCCAAGGCAAAGGTGGACATGAAGCGCCCCGTCGTCTACGTCGGAGTGAAGCGGGAAGATGGCTCTGGACTGGAGGCGGGGATCTCGGATTGGATCGCTTCGAGATAGCTATCGGCTTTTCTGAAGGAAACGCCCGCCGAGGCACGGTCATTTTCTGTCCGCGTCGAACGCGCTTTGGCAGATCGCTGGAATGTACACGCAGTTCCCCCGGACAAGGGCGCTGCGCCGACGGCGTGTCGGTCGGGAGGCGATTCTCGCTGAAGGGCGTTGTGCATCGCGTTCACCCTTCGGGCTGCAACCGCCCCACCGCCTGCGCGCACAACGACTGGCAGGCCATGACCAATCCCTCCATCACCCGGTCGCCCACGTACTGCCCGGGTTCGCCGTTCTGCCGGGTGCGTTCGGCCGCCAGCAGCATTTCCAGCACCACCCGCAACCCGCTCAACGCGCAATCGGCGTCGGCCAGGGCCAGGCAGCGCCCGGGCAGCTGATGCCGCTCGGGCCAGGGCTGTCCATCGGCCGCCGCACCGGAGCCGATGCGGTTGAGATTCGCAATGAAGGTGTTCCTGTCCACAGCAGGCGCAGGCTGTGGCGAACCGTCGTCGTGGGCGGTACCGCGGTAGGCGTGCAGATGCGGGAGGTCCGATTCGTTCATGGCAAGGCTCCGTGCAGGGCAATCGGTAGCCGCCACCCATAAAAGTGGCGGACGGTACGTGGTTCGAACACCGGGTTGATGTCAGTCCGGCGGGCCCGAAGGCCCCCACGCACCGCCCGCCATAGCCGGCAGACGGATTGCCAGCCGGCGCCACGCTAAGGTGGCGCCGGCTGGCAAGCGCATACATCAACATCAACTCGGGTGTTCGAAGCCCGGCCACCCTTTTCCGGTGGCACGCCATCTGAGCCCCTGGCGCTGTGCAATGCCAATCAGAAGAGTTGCAAACATCACTCGATTGGAGACGCTTTTGACATTGTCCTACGCTGTTAAGCCCCGCCAGTGCTGGCTGGCGTAGTGATCCGCCCGCAACGTGCAATCTGCGACAGGTGTCGAGGTTGTCACGGCGAACGGGCCGGGCGGTGAGGGCCTATCACGACAGGCGGCGCCAATTCAGGCTGCGTGGCTCACGGGTTGACGCTTTCAACGCCCCAGCGCACTCTGCGGGCTGGGGTCGACAACCCGTTCAGGGGCAGGGCTGCAGGGTGGTACCAGGAGGCGGAACAGCCATGAGCCAACTCACCGACAGCTTCGGACGCAGCTTTCCGTACCTGCGCTTGTCGCTCACCGAAGCCTGCAACTTCCGGTGCAGCTACTGCCTGCCCGACGGGTACCAGGCCGACGGCCGCCCGCGTTTCCTGCAGGTGGATGAGATCGGCCGCCTGGTGCGGGCCTTCGCGGCGCTGGGCATGAGCAAGATCCGCCTGACCGGCGGCGAGCCCTGCCTGCGCAAGGATCTGGACGAGATCATCGCCACCGTGGCGGCGGTGCCGGGCATCCGCAAAGTGGCCATCACCACCAATGGCACGCTGTTGCCGAGGCGCCTGCCGGGCTGGCACCGGGCCGGCCTGACCGCGCTGAACGTGAGCATGGACAGCCTGCAGCGCGAACGCTTCAAGATCATCACCGGGCACGACCGCCTGCCGGAGATCCAGCAGGGTCTGGCGCTGGCGCAGGCGTTGGGCCTGCCGGCGATCAAGCTCAACGCGGTGCTGCTGCGTGGCCTGAACGACGACGAGCTGCCGCGGTGGATGGACTACCTGCGTGACCGCCCCTTCAGCGTGCGCTTCATTGAACTGATGCGCACCGGCGACAACGAAGCCTATTTCCAGCGCCACCACCTGCGCGCCGACGTGGTGGTCGAGCAGCTGCTGGCCGCGGGCTGGCAAGAGCGTCCGCGCGCGGCCGACGCCGGCCCGGCGCGCGAGTTCGGCCACCCCGACCGTCGCGGCAGCATCGGCATCATCGCCCCGTATTCGCGTGACTTCTGCAAGGGCTGCAACCGCCTGCGGGTGACCGCCAAGGGCGACCTGCGGCTGTGCCTGTTCGGCGAGTTCGGCGTGCCGCTGCGCCCGCTGCTGCAGCGCGATGAGGACCACGACGCGCTGCTGGCACGCATCACCACCCAGCTTGGCCTGAAAGCGGCCGGGCATGGACTGCATCAGGGCCAGACCGGGCTGACCCCGCACCTGGCCTCCATTGGAGGATGAGCAACACGATGAGTGGGGAATTGAACGCGGCCTTCCACATGGCCGATGTGCGCAACAAGCGCATCAGCCGCCGCCGTGCGGTGGCGGTGGGCGAGTTGCATGCCGGTCCAGTGGCCTATCCGCTGATCGTCGAGCGCCGCCTGCCCAAGGGCGATGCGCTGGTGATGGCCGAGATAGCCGGCCTGCAGGGCGCGAAGATGGCCTCGATGCTGATGCCGCTGTGCCATCCGTTGCCGCTGGAGCTGGTGCAGGTGTTCTGCGCGCCGGTGCCGGAGCGACAGGCGATCCGCGTGTGGTGCGAGTGCGCCAGCGAGGCGCGCACCGGCGTGGAGATGGAGGCACTGGCCGGCGTCAACGCGGCGCTGCTGACCCTGTACGACCTGAGCAAGCCGGTGGAGCCGGCGCTGCGCATCGAAGGCATCCGCCTGCTGTTCAAGGAGGGCGGCAAGCGCGGTGTCTGGCTGCATCCGGATGGCATGGACGAGGCCGAGCGTGAGCGGTTCAAGCCGCGTGCGCCGAAGGGTCTGGAAGGCGCGGCCTGCGCGGTGATCACGCTGAGCGATCGCGCCAGTGAAGGCACTTATGAAGATGTCTCCGGCCCGACCCTGGTGACCGGGCTGAAGAAGCTGGGTGGCGAGGTGGTGGCGGCCGAAGTGCTGCCCGATGGCATCGAGCCGTTGGCAGGCCGCCTGCAGGCCTTGGCCGCCGAGGGCGTGCGCCTGTGCCTGTGTACCGGCGGTACCGGGCTGGGCCCGCGCGACCTGACTCCGGAGGCGCTGCGTTCGTTGAATGCGCGGCCGGTGCATGGCCTGGCGCAGATGGTGCGGGCGCTGAGCGCGCAGCACACGCCGATGGCCTGGCTGAGCCGCGCCGAGGTGGTGCAGCTGGGCAACATGCTGGTGTTCGCGCTGCCGGGCAGCCCAAAGGCGGCGGCGCAGTGCCTCGATATTCTGGCGCCGGTGCTGGGCCACGCCTTGGCCATGGTCGATGGCGGTGGCCACTGATGATTGCCTACAGCGAGGCCTTGCAGCACCTGCTGGACGCGGCTACGCTGCTGCCGGCCGAACGCCTGCCGCTGCACAAGGCCGCGGGCCGCACGCTGGCCCGTGACATCCACAGCGCACAGTCGCTGCCGCCGTTCGACAATTCGGCGATGGACGGCTTCGCGCTGCGCGCCAACGGCGCGACGTTCGAGGCCGGCACCGAATTTGCCGTGCAGGGCTGGCAGGCGGCCGGCGATGCCGGCGCCGAAGGCGGCGAGGGTGCCTGGGAAATCATGACCGGTGCGCGCATGCCGGCCGGGCTGGATACGGTGGTACCGGTCGAGAACGTGGAGATCCTCGCCAGCGAGGATGGCCGCCCGACCCGCATTGCCCTGAAGGGCACGGTAAAGCCGGGCCAAAATGTGCGCCTGCGTGGCGAGGATGTGAGCGACGGCGAGCGCGTACTGCAGGCCGGCCAGGTGCTGGACATCAACGCGCGCACCCTGCTGCATGCCATCGGCGTGGGCGAGGTGGCGGTGGTGGCAAGGCCAAGGGCCGCGGTGATCGCCACCGGCAAGGAGCTGGTGACCGAGGCGGCGCAGACGCTGGCGTCCGGGCAGATTCGTGACAGCAACCGGCCGTACCTGGTTGGCCGCCTGCAGGCCGCCGGTGCCGAGGTGGTCTGGCAGGGCACGGTGGGCGACGACGTGGCCGCCTTCAATGCCGTGCTGGATGAAGCGCTGGACGCGGGTGCGCAGCTGTTGATCAGCACCGGCGCGGTGTCGGCCGGCCGCTACGATTTCATTCCCGATGCGCTTCGCGGCCGGGGTGCGCGCATCGTGTTCCACAAGGTGGCAATCCGCCCGGGCAAGCCGTTGCTGTTTGCGGTGCTGCCCAATGGCGCGCTGTATTTCGGCCTGCCCGGCAACCCGGTCTCGGCCGCTGTGGGCCAGCGCTTCTTTGTCGAGCCGGTACTGCGCCGCCTGCTGGGGCTGGCACCGGAGCCGGTGTTGACATTGCCCCTGCAGGCCGACGTGCGCACGCCGCCCGGCCTGCGCTTCCACGCGCGGGCGCGGGTGGAAGTGGATGCGCAGGGTCGCCTGAGTGCGCGCGTGCTGGCCGGGCAGGAGTCGTTCCGTTTGATGTCCATGCTGCAGGCCAACGCCTGGGTGGTGCTGGAAGGCGAGGGCGGTCTGGCCCCTGCCGGCACGCCGGTGCGTGTGCAGGGCTGGGGTCATCAGGACCCGGTGCAGCTGGCGAGCCAGGAGCCGTGATGAGACAGGTGAATCTGCAGTTGTTCGGTGCGTTTTCCGATCTGGATGCAAGCCGTGAAATCGCGGTGGAGGTGGCTGGTGGCACCGTGGCCGATCTGCGCCAGGCGCTGCGCGAGCTGCTGCCACTGCGTTGGCCGGGTTTCCGTGCCGGCCTGCTGGATTACTCGGCATTCGCCGATCAGCAACGCGTGCTGCGCGACCACGACGCGTTGCCCGACGATGGCCGGGTGGCGATCCTGCCGCCGGTGAGCGGGGGCTGAGCGATGAGCGAGACGATCATCGCGAAGGTGGTGGACCGCGCGCAGGCGGCGATTGATCCGGCCGAGGGCATCGCGGCGGTCTCCGATCCGGGCTTCGGCGGCATCGATGTGTTCATCGGCAAGGTGCGCGACGTCAATGTGGGCCGGCGGGTGACCGGGATCACCTACGACCTGTTCGAGCCGCTGGTATTGAACGAGTTCAAGCGCCTGGCGGCCGAGGTCGAAGGCACGTTCGGGCCGAAGCTGAAGCTGTATGTGGCCCATGCCAAGGGCCGGCTCGGCATCGGCGATGTGGCGGTGGTGGTGGCTGCCGGCAGTCCGCACCGGGACGAGGCGTTCCGCGCGTGCCGGCAGCTGATCGAGGTGGTGAAGCACCAGTGCCCGATCTGGAAGCAGGAGCATTACGAGGACGGCGACAGCCAGTGGAGCGAGGGTTGCAGCCTGTGCCATGTGGACAGCGAAGCTTCGCACTCCCACGACCACACACATGACCATGGGCATTGACCGCGCCCTTCGGGAGGGCGCCGGGTCCAGTAGATCCACGCCATGCGTGGATGAGGCGTTCCCGATGAATCCGGCCGACGCAGCCACGCATGGCGTGGCCCTACTGCGATGAGCATCAACGGCATCGTGCTGGCCGGTGGCCTGTCCAGCCGGATGGGCCGCGACAAGGCGCTGCTGCCCTGGCAGGGCCGCACCCTGCTGGAACACATGCGCGGCGTGTTGAAGCAGGCGGGCGCCGGGCGGGTATGGGTGAGCGGCAACTACCCGGCGTTCGGCGGCGTGCCGGACTGCGTGGCACGCTGCGGCCCGCTGGGCGGGCTCTACAGCGTGGCGATGCAGATGCCTGACGGGCCGGCCTGGGTGGTGCCGGTCGATACGCCGCGGATGACGCCCGCGCTGTTGCTACGTCTGCAGGCCGATCAAGCGCGCGCCTGCACGGTATTCGACGATGAACCGTTGCCGATGCGGCTGCAGATCGATGATCATTGCCGCCGCGTGCTGCGGGACTTGATTGATGATCCGATGGCGCGACGTTCACTTCGCGCCCTGCAGGAACGCCTGGGCGTGACCCGATTGCCATTGGCACCCGAGGATCAGGCGTTGCTGCTCAACTGCAATACGCCATCAGAGTGGGAGTCCATCACAGCATGAAGGTCCAGCTGCAACAGCAATCGATGCGCCTGCGCGTGGATGAGGAAGAGCTGGCACGCTTGCTGGCCGGCGAGTCGGTCGAGAACCTGACCCGCTTCGGCGGCAGCGGCGGCTGGGGCGTGGCGCTGTCGCTGCATGCCGGCGATCAGGCGGTGTTGCTCGATGGCGGGACATTCTGCCGGTTGGTATTGCCGCGCCAGGCCGTTGAGTCGCTGGCGGGGAGGCTGCCTTGCCGCGATGGCCTGGCCTTCGGTATCGCGTTGGATGACGACAGCATGCTGCAGCTGCAGTTCGACGTGGATGTGCGCGACAGCATGCGGCAGCGTGGCTCGCAGCGACGATCTGAACCTGCGCCCGAGTAGGCGCAGGTTGCTCAGGGCCGGGTGGTGCGCTGTCGTATGATGAGGGCCTTCGTTCCTGCGTTGCTGCAATGCCCCTGAATCCCTCCGCTCCCTCCGCGTCCCGACCGGCCACGCCCAATCCGGCAGCGGCCGATGACGGTGACGCGCTGCACTTCTGCAGTACCTGTGCGTTCTCGGACGCCTGCATGTCCCAGGGCTACGACAAGACCGCGCTGGGCGAGCTTCATGTGCTGGTCGACCACGTGGGGCCGTTCCAGGCCGGTGATTACCTGTTCCGTGCGGGTGATCCGTTCGATTCCATCGCAGCCGTGCGTGCCGGCATGGTCAAGACCTTCGTCGATGACAGCCAGGGCAACGAGCAGGTACTGGGGTTCAGCCTGCCCGGTGAGGTGATTGGGCTCAATGCCATCCATGGCGCGCGCTTCCCCTGCAATGCGGTGGCCCTGGACACCGTCTACCTGTGCCGGATCTCGTTCCCGCGATTGAGCCTGCTGGCCACCCGCATGCCGGGGCTGCAGGCGCGGCTGTTCAGCCTGCTCAGTGCGGAGATCGGCAAGGTCGCTACGCTGGCGGCCAACCATCGCACCGAGGAGCGCATGGCGGCGTTCCTGCTGGATCTTTCCGAGCGCTATGCCCGGCGCGGTTTCTCGGCCACCCGTTTCAACCTGAGCATGGCCCGTACCGAGATTGCCAACTACCTGCGGATGGCGCCGGAGACGGTGAGCCGGGTGCTGCGCCGGTTGAGCGACGAGGGTGTGATTGCGGTGAACCAACGTGAGATGCTGTTGCTGCAACCCGAGCGGCTGGCGGAACTGGCCGTGGCTCGGGAATCCGGACTGGACTGATCAGGCAGGCGAGGGGCCGACCCATGATGCGAGCGGGGCTGTTGGTGCTGGGAATGCTGGCTGCAGTGCCGGCCTGGGCGGCCACGCTGACCGTTTCGGCGGCATCGAGCCTGACCGAGAGCTTCCGCGAACTGGGCAATGCCTATGAGAAGGCGCACCCGGGCACCGAGGTCGATTTCAACTTCGCCGCGTCCGGCGTGTTGCTGCAACAGATCAGCCGCGGTGCACCGGTGGATGTGTTTGCGTCGGCCGACGAGACCACGATGGACCAGGCCCAGCAGCAGGATCTGCTGGCGGCCGGCACCCGCGAGGTGTTCGCGGTGAACGCGCTGTGGGTGGTGGTGCCGCCGCAGGCCAAGGCGGCGCCGCGTACCTTGAAGGACCTGGCCGGTGCCGGTGTGCAGCGCATCGCACTGGGCAACCCGGACAGCGTGCCGGTCGGCCGCTATGGCAAGGGCGCGCTGGAAGCGGCGGGCCTGTGGCCGTCGGTGCAGGGCAGGATCATCACGACGCAGAACGTGCGCCAGTCGCTGGATTACGTGGCGCGCGGTGAAGTGGATGCCGGCTTCGTCTATGCCACCGATGCACAGGCAATGCCCGACCGGGTGCGCCGTGCCTTCGCGGTGCCGGTGCCCGGGCGCATCGCCTATCCGCTGGCGGTGACCAAGGCCAGTACGCAGGCGGTGGAGGCCAGGCGCTTCGCTGCCTTCGTGCGTTCGCCGCAAGGCCAGGCGATCCTGGCCAGGCACGGGTTCGGCAAGCCCTGAGGCATGGATCTGGACTGGAGCGCACTGTGGTTGTCGCTGAAGGTGGCCGGCTGGGCCACCGCGATCAATCTGGTGCTGGGCGTGGCACTGGGCGCATTGCTGGCGCGGCGGCGATTTCCCGGCCGTGAGCTGCTGGATTCGCTGCTGACCTTGCCGATGGTGCTGCCGCCGACGGTGCTGGGGTATTACCTGCTGGTGCTGATCGGTCGCAATGGTCCGATCGGTGCGTGGCTGCAGTCGTGGTTCGGCATCAACCTGGTGTTCACCTGGCAGGCGGCCGTGATTGCTGCGACGGTGGCCTCGCTGCCGCTGGTGTTCAAGCCGGCACGCGCGGCGTTCGAGGAAGTGGACGGTCAGCTGGAGCAGGCCGCACGCACCTTGGGTGTATCCGAAGCGGCGGTTTTCTTCCGCATCACGCTGCCACTGGCCTGGCGCGGCATCCTCGCCGGCCTGCTGCTGGCGTTTGCGCGCGCGATGGGCGAGTTCGGCGCCACGCTGATGGTGGCGGGCAGCATTCCGGGCCGCACGCAGACCCTGTCGATCGCGATCTACGAGGCGGTGCAGGCCGGCCAGGACGGCAAGGCCAATGCGCTGGTGATCCTGACCTCGGTGGTCTGCATCGTGATCCTGTTGCTGGCCGCGCGGCTGGTGGGCGGGCGTCGCCGGGAGCTGCGCGATGTGGCTTGACCTGCAGGTGCAGCGTCGCCTGCAGGCGGCCGGCCAGGATTTCGTGTTGGACGTATCGCTGCAGTGCACGCAGCGCCAGGTGGTGCTGTTCGGGCCCTCGGGCGCGGGCAAGAGCCTGACCTTGAAGGCGGTGGCCGGGCTGCTGCGGCCGGGCCAGGGTCATGTGCGCGTGCAGGGGCAGACCCTGTTCGATGCGGCCACCGGCGTGGATCTGCCGCCGCAGCGCCGCCGGCTGGGCTATGTGTTCCAGGACTACGCGCTGTTCCCGCACCTGAGCGTGCGCCAGAACGTGGCGTTCGGGCTGCAGAAGGGCTGGTTGAATCCGGGGCTCGGCCAGCGTTTCGATGCGGTGGAGCAGTGGCTGCACGCATTCCGCATCGACACGGTGGGCGATCTGCTGCCGTCGCAGGTATCGGGTGGCCAGCGCCAGCGAACTGCTCTCGCGCGAGCCCTGGTGACGCAGCCACAGGCGCTGCTGCTGGATGAGCCGTTCTCCGCACTGGACCATGACCTGCGCCAGCACCTGCGCCAGGAGCTGGAAACGGTGCTGGACCGGACCGGCATCCCGTTGCTTTTGATCAGCCACGATCCACAGGACGTGGCCATGTTCGGCCAGCAGGTGGCGCGCGTGGTGGATGGTCGCATCGTCGGCGGTTGACCCGTGATGGACGCTCCGGCGATGGTTGGTCACATCTGATGGTAGTGCCGGCCGCTGGCCGGCAACCGTGGCATCCGGAGCAGCCGGCCAGCGGCCGGCTCTACCGGTTCAAGGTCCGTGCGGTCCGGTGGCCATGGATCAGTACAGCTCACAGTGCGTGCGGCCTTCACCGCGCAGCGCGTCCCAGCGCCCTTCGCCAGCGATGTCATCGATGGCCTCGCGCACCGCGCTTTCCAGGTGGCGCTTGTTGCCGCACAGGTACAGATGCCCACCGCGGGCCAGCACATCGCGCACTTCATCGCTGCGCTGCCGCAGTACATGCTGCACATAGACCTTTTCGGCGCCATCGCGCGAGAACGCGGTATGCAGGCCGGCCAGCACGCCCCGGGTATGCCAGTCCTGCAGCTGGTCCCCGAACAGGTAGTCGTGCTTGCTGTGCTTCTCGCCGAACACAAGGTGCACCTCGCGTTCGCAGCCGTTGGCCTGCAGCTCCTGCATCAGTCCCATCAGCGGTGCAATGCCGGTACCGGTACCGACCAGCAGCAGCGGTGCCTCGCCGGTATCGGGTAGGTGGAAGCCAGGGTTGGAACGGCAGTACACACGGGCGTGGTCGCCACCGTGCAGCAGGCTGCCGGTAGCGGTGCCGAAGCGCTCGCGGCCGCGCAGGGTGTAATGCACTTCGCGCACGCACAGGCTCAGCTGGTCGTCGCACGGGTGCGAGGCGATCGAATAGGCACGCGGCAGCCGCGGTGACAGCAGTTCGCGCAGCCGGGCAAGTGGCACGCTGTCCGGCGTAGCGTGGTCCTGCAGCACGTCCAGCAGGTCCAGGCCGTGCAGGTAGGCCTCCAGCTCGCGCTTCTGGCTGACCTTCAGCAGGCCCTTCAGCGCCTCACTACCGCCCAGCCGGGCCAGTTCGCGCAGCACGCCCTTGCTCAGCAGGCGCAGCTCGCGGTCATGCAGGGCGGCCATGGCGGTGGTGTCGCCGTACCAGGTGGCCAATGCCTTCAGCAGGGCAGGATCGTTCTCGGGTACTACGTGCAGGGTGTCGCCCGCGCGATAGGCCATGCCACTTCCGGCAATGTCCAGCTGCAGGTGCCACGCGGCCGGGTCGCTGCTGTTCAGGCGGCGACGTTCGAGAATGGGGGCGGAAAAGGCATTGTCTTCGCCATAGGCGGTGACCTGCAGGTGCAGGTCTTGGCCAGCGCTGAGGTCGCCACCCAGCACCTGGCTTAGCACCGGCTGCCATTGCTGGAAGAACTGCTCGTAGCCCAGGTCGGCATCCACCCGGTGCAGCAGCGGCTGCGCCTGGCGCTCGCTCAGCGCGGCATCCAGCGCCTTGGTGAAGCCGCAGAAGCTCGGGTAGCCGGTGTCACCGAGCCCAAACACGGCATAGCGCAGGCCGCTCAGCGTCGGGGTCTGGCGCAGGGTTTCGAAGAACCGCTCGCCATTGGCCGGCGGTTCGCCATCGCCGAACGAGCTGGAAATCGCCAGCAGCACGTCGCCTTGGCCGAGACTGGCCACGTCGATGTCGTTGAACGGGAGCACCTGCGGCGCATGCGGCTGCAGGTCCGCGCCCAGACGCTGGGCCAGGGCGCGGGCGTTGCCCGACTCGGACGCAAAACCCACCAGCAGGCGGCTGAAGGGCGTACTGGTCGGGAGAGCGTTCACGCGGCCTCGTAGAAGTCGTCGAACTTTTCCTTGCTGAACTCGACCAGGTCGTAGTTCTGCATCAGGTCGTTCACCACGCGACGGATGCTGATGTAGGCGGTGATGTTGCCCTCGGCGTCGAACAGCGGCTGCACGGTGGTATCGACCACATAGAGCACGCCGCCCTTGCCCAGGTTGGGCACGATGCCGGTCCAGGTGCCGCCGGCCTTGATGGTGTCCCACATGTCCTTGTAGACGGCCTTGGGTACGTCTGGATGGCGCACGATGCTGTGCGGCTGGCCGATCAGTTCCTCGCGGGCAAAGCCGGTGAGGGTGCAGAACAGGTCATTGGCGTAGGTGATGTTGCCCTGCAGGTCGGTGGTGGAGATCACCATGACGTTCTGCAGCGCATTCAGGAGCTGGGCGTTGTCGGGGGAGTAGCTCATCGCAAGGTCCTTGTAGAGGCCGGCAGTGCCGGCGTGTTCGGGTCCTGCATAGAGATACGCCCGCGCGGCGGCCGGTGTTTTGACATTGGTCAAGCGCGTGGCGCGATGGGCTGCGACCGGGTGTCGCAGGGAGAATCCCTGCAAAGCCGAGCCCACTTCGGCTCGAGCGGCAACGGGACTGCCCGCAGCCGAGCGTGGGCTCGGCTCTACAGGAGAGGCACGGGCGGCTGGCGGGCGTACCTCATGCGTACTGAGCTCATGACGCCTTGTCACAAAGAAATCGCCATGGCTTCACGGTTGATTGATCGCATGGAGGGCTATTGTCGTCCTGAGCCTCTCGCTGGCGTCCCCCACGTCCTGCGTCGACTTCCTTCCCAGCACCAGCGCCCGTCCGGGCGCCGCTGGCGTCTGTCTGCCTGAAGCATCCGAGATCATCCCCATGGCCCGCGCCGCCCAGTCCGCTTCACCCGTTGCGATCTCTCCGGTCACGCCCGTGCCGATCGGCACCCGCCGCGGCCACTCGCAACCGCTGGAGCTGCCGGAACTGGTGCAGCGGGTGTTGTTCGTTGCCACCGAGATGGCGGACTTCGTCAAGGCCGGTGGCCTGGGCGACGTAGCTGCGGCCCTGCCGCGTGCGGTGCGCGGTGCGTGTGATTCGCGCGTGCTGCTGCCCGGCTACCCGGAGGTACTGCAGCGCGTGCCACAGTTGCAGCGGGTGGGGCAGGTCAGCGCGCGGGCCGGCTTGCCAGCGTGCGCGATCGGCATGGCGGTGCAGGCCGACGGCCTTCCGATCTATGTGCTGCTGTCGGCGGAGCTGTACGAGCGTGAGGGCTCGCCCTACGTGGACGGGCAGGGGCAGGAGTGGAAGGACAACGCGGTTCGATTCGCCACGCTTTCGCATGCGGCTGCGGAGATCGCGGCAGGGCGTGCCGGGCTGGACTGGTCGCCGCAGCTGCTGCACCTGAATGACTGGCCGGTGGCCATGGCGGCCGCCTACGTACGTTGGGACCGGACGGCCGTGCCGACTCTGCTGACCATCCACAACCTGGCTTACCAGGGGCTGTTCCCCTACGCGCTTGCGCCGGTGCTAGGCGTGCCGGCCGAACACCTGGATGAACTGCACTTCCATGGGCAGATGTCGTTCCTGCAGGGCGGCATCACCAATGCCACGCGCCTGAACACGGTCAGCCTGCGCTATGCGCAGCAGATCACCGCCCCGGATGACGGCTGCGGGCTGCATGACCTGTTGGCGCGTCGCGCAGCCGGCGGGCACCTGAGTGGCATCGTCAACGGCATCGACGCCAGCTGGGACCCGCGCCGCGACATCCATCTCAAGGCCCACTTCGGCATTGGCGAGTGGACCGGGCGCGCCACCAACGCCCATGCGGTGCGCAAGGCGTTCGGGCTGGCGCCGTCGACCGGGCCGCTGTTCGCGGTGGTCTCGCGGCTGGTGCACCAGAAGGGCCTGGACATCACCTGCGACGTGGCGCCACAGATCGTGGCGGCCGGCGGCCAGCTGGTCATCATCGGCGGTGGCGAGCCGCAGGTGGAAGCGCAGGTGCAGTCGCTGGCCCGGCGCTACCCGGGGCGGGTGGGCGCCTTCATCGGGTTCGAGGAAGCGCTGGCCCGCCAGATGTTTGCCGGCGCCGATTTCCTGCTGATGCCTTCACGCTTCGAACCCTGCGGACTGAGCCAGATGTACGCGCAGCGCTTCGGCTGCCTGCCCATCGCACACGCGACCGGCGGGCTGGTGGATACCGTGGAGGACGGCGTGACCGGTTTCCTGTTCCATGGCGCCAATGCCGATGGCCTGCGCCGCTGCGTGGAACGGGCGATGCGCACCTTCCGCCTGCCGGGGCTGCTGCAGGCCATGCGCCGCGCGGCCATGCTGCGGCCAGGTGGCTGGGATGCGGCAGGGCGCGCCTACCTGGCGTTGTACCAGCAGACCTGCCAGGTGGCCGCATGAGCCACGACAGCCTGCATCTGGCCGCCCTGGAGGATGAAACCATCGCGGAGGCGGGATTGGAGCAGCGTGTCGCGCCGGCGCTGGAGGACCTGGTCCATGCACGCCCGGCCGATGCATTCGCCTGGCTGGGCCCGCATCGCCAGCCAGAAGGCGGACGCCAGCTGCGCGTGCTGGTGCCGCACGCGCAGCGCGTCGAGGTGATTGCAGGCGACGGGCGGCGCTGGGACCTGTCCCCCGGCCCGTTACCCGGCCTGTTCGAGGGCGCGGCCGGCGACGCGGCGATACCGCTGCTTGCCCTGCATTTCGAACAGGGCGTGGAGCAGGTGCACGATGCCTATGCGTTCGGTCCACTGTTGGACGAAGCCCTGCTGCAGCGGTTCCATGCCGGTGATGCCGATGCGGCGCGGCAGCTGGGTGCGGTGCCGACGCAGGTGCAGGGCATTGCGGGCGTGCGCTTCGCGGTGTGGGCGCCCAATGCCCGGCGGGTCGCCGTGGTTGGCGATTTCAACGGGTGGGACGGCCGACGCCATCCGATGCGGCTGCGTCACACCGCCGGCGTGTGGGAACTGTTCCTGCCGGGCGTGCAGGCCGGTGCCCGCTACAAATTCCGCATCGTCGGCGCCGACGGCCGGGTGATGCCCGACAAGTTCGATCCGATGGCGCGCTGGGCCGAGCTGCCACCGGCGACCGCATCGCGGGTGCCTTCGGCTGTGCCGATGCAGTGGCACGATGAGGCATGGTTGGCGGCCCGCCGCCAGGCCGGAACCCGCGCACCCCTGTCGATTTACGAAGTGCATGCGGGCTCCTGGCAGCGCAGCGACGACGGTGCGCCGCTGGACTGGGATGCCCTGGCCGACCGGTTGATTCCGTACGTGGCCGGGCTGGGCTTCACCCATATCGAACTGTTGCCGGTCAGCGAGCATCCTTTCGGCGGTTCCTGGGGCTATCAGCCGCTGGGGATCTACGCGCCGACGGCGCGCCACGGCACGCCGCAGGCCTTCGCGCGCTTCGTGGACCGCTGCCACCAGGCCGGCGTAGGGGTGATCGTGGACTGGGTGAGCGCGCACTTCCCGAACGATGCGCATGGCCTGGCCGGGTTCGATGGGACCGCGCTGTACGAGCATGCGGATCCGCGCGAAGGGGTACACGCCGACTGGGACACGCTGATCTACAACTATGGCCGCAATGAAGTGGCCGCCTACCTGATCGGCAGTGCCTTGGAGTGGGTGGAGCGGTTCCACATCGACGGTCTGCGCGTGGACGCCGTGGCGTCGATGCTGTACCGGGATTACAGCCGGGCCGAGGGGGAGTGGATACCCAACGAGCAGGGCGGGCGCGAGAACCTGCAGGCGGTCGCGTTCCTGCGGCGGATGAACCAGGCGCTGCGTGAGCGTTTCCCGGATGTGCTGGTGATCGCCGAGGAATCCACCGCGTGGCCGGGGGTGACCGCGCCGGTGGAGGAGGGCGGGCTTGGCTTCACCCACAAATGGAACATGGGCTGGATGCACGACACCCTGCAGTACCTGGGACGCGATCCAGTCCATCGCCAGCATCACCACAGCGAGATCAGCTTCGGCCTGGTCTACGCCTTCTCCGAACGGTTCGTGTTGCCGCTGTCGCATGACGAGGTGGTGCATGGCAAGGGAGCGCTGCTGGCCAAGATGACGGGCGAGCCGGCGCAGCGGCTGGCCCAGCTCCGCGCGTACTACGGTTTCATGTGGGCGCACCCGGGCAGCAAACTGCTGTTCATGGGCGGCGAGTTCGGCCAGGGCCACGAGTGGTCGCACGATGCGGTACTGGACTGGGCACAGGCGGCCAGCAGTGAGGGCCAGGGCCTGTCGCGCCTGGTGCGAGACCTCAACGGCGTGCTCCGCGCCGAACCCGCCTTGCATCGCGACGAGCGCGACGAACGCGGTTTCGATTGGAGCGTGGCCGACGACAGCCGCAACAGCGTTTACGCGTTCATCCGCCGGGATCCGGCCGGCAGCGGCCGCACCCTGCTGGTGGTGAGCAACTTCACTCCGGTACGTCGCGACGGCTACCGGGTCGGCGTGCCGCACCCGGGGCGTTGGAGCGAACGGCTCAATACCGACAGCGCGTATTACGGTGGCGGCAATGCGGGAAACCTCGGTGCAGTGCATACCGAGTCGAGGCCGATGCACGGCCACGCGCAGTCGCTGCGGCTCACGCTGCCGCCGCTTTCCACGCTGTACCTGCAGGTTGATGCATGACCACAGTGGCCCCGCGCCTGGGCGCTTGGCCGGTGGCCGGTGACGGGGTGGAGTTCCGCGTGTGGGCACCGGACGCAAGGACGATGGCGCTGTGCCTGCGCGGCACGCAACAGCCCATGCAACGTGACCCGGACGGCTGCCACTGGCTGCGGACACCGGCATCGCATGGCGACCGCTACCGTTTTCGCCTTCCTTCCGGTCAGGACGTGCCCGACCCGGCCTCGCGCTGGCAGCCGGACGGCATCGACGGAGACAGCGCGGTGGTGCTGGACACGGCCATGGCGCAACCCGCTTGGCGCGGGCATGCCTGGCAGGATCTGGTGATCTATGAAGCACACATCGAGGCCGGCGGCGGCTTCGCGGCGTTGACCGCGCAGCTGCCGATGCTGGCCGCGCTGGGCATCACCGCCATTGAACTGATGCCGGTCGCGCAGTTTCCCGGCCAGCGCAACTGGGGCTACGACGGCGTGTTCCCGTATGCGCCGGCCCATGCCTATGGCGGGCCGGCAGCGCTGAGGGCCTTCATCGAAGCGGCGCACGATGCAGGGCTGTCGGTGCTGCTGGATGTGGTCTACAACCACTTCGGACCACAGGGCAACCACTTGCGCGACTACGCGCGCGGGTTCTTCCGTGACGACCGCAGCACGCCGTGGGGCGAGGCCATCGACTTCCGCCAGCCCTGGGTGCGGCGCTTTTTCATCGACAACGCGCTGATGTGGTTGCGCGACTACGGCTTCGATGGCCTGCGCCTGGACGCGGTGCACGCCATTGACGATGACCGTTTCCTCCAGCAGCTGGCCGATGAGGTACGTGCGGTGGCCCCGCACGCGCACCTGGTGCTGGAGAACGAGCGCAACCAGGCGCGGTGGCTGCGCGGCGCCTACCAGGGGCAGTGGAACGATGACTTCCACAATGCGCTGCACGTGATGCTGACCGGCGAGCAGGAGGGCTATTACGCGGCCTATGCCGGTCGCGCCGAAGCACTGCTGGCGCGCTGCCTGGCCGAAGGATTCGCCTGGCAGGGTGAACCGGACCTGCGCGGCGATCCCCGCGGCGAACCCAGCGCCGACCTGTCGCCCGCGCGTTTTGTGGTATTCGCGCAGAACCACGATCAGGTAGGCAACCGCGCTCTCGGCGAGCGCCTGTCGATGCTGACCGATCCTGCGCGGCTGCGTGCGGCGCTGGCGTTGACCCTGCTGACGCCGATGATCCCGCTGCTGTTCATGGGCGAACCGTGGCAGGCGCAATCGCCGTTCCTGTTCTTCACCGACTACGCGCCGCCGCTGGACGAGGCGGTGCGCGAAGGGCGTCGCCGCGAGTTCGCTGGTTTCAGCGCCTTTGCCGACGCCGCCTCGCGCGCGCGTATTCCCGACCCGAACGACCCGGCCACCCTGCAGGCGTCCTACACGTCGCCGCCCGGCGATGATCCCTGGTCGCAGGACTGGCTGCGCTGCACGAGCGGGTTTCTGGCACTGCGCAGGCGCTATCTGCAGCCCGGGTTGCTGCAGGCGCGGTCGTTGGGTGCGCGCGTGCTGGGCGAAGGCGCGGTGCAGGCGGGCTGGCAGCTGCCGTCGGGCCAGTGGTGGATCGCGGTCAATGTCGGCCCGTCGCCGGTGGTGCATGCGATGCCGGCCGGGGAGCACGTTGTAGGGCCGGACGCTGCCACGTTGCTGCCCGCAGGCGGCGGCGTGCTTGCCTGTTGGGTCGCCGCATGAGGACCGATGCGGCGGTTCTGGAGGCGGCACGGCGCGCGGGCCTGCTGGTTCGCTGGACCGACGTGGCCGGTGTCGAGCGCGAGGTCGCACCGGACGTGCTGCGCGCGGTGCTGGAGGGGCTGCAGGGCGATGCAGCGCCCGAGCACGGTGGCCTGCGCACGGCCTGCTGTGGACAGCTGCTGGCGATGCCGGACGCAGCCGGCGCAGCGTGCTGGGTGGATGAGCATGGCGCAGTGCTGCCGGCACGCGCCGATGCGCAAGGGCGCTGGCGCGTGCCGGACCAGCCGGGTTACTGGCAGTGGCGCCGGGGCGACCGGCAACAGGCGGTTGCGGTGGCGCCACAACGTGCCTGGTGGCCGCAGGGCACGCTGCGCGGCTGGGGCCTGTCGGCGCAGGTCTACAGCCTTCGCGCCTCTTGCGACGCTGGCATCGGTGACAGCGCCGGCTGTGCACGATGGAGCGAACTGCTGCACCGTCACGGCGGCGATGCAGTGGCGTTGAGCCCGCTGCATGCCGGCTTGCCACCTGGGCCAGGTTACAGCCCCTATTCGCCCAGCGACCGGCACTGGCTCGATCCACTGCAGGTGTCCCTGCCGCAGGTACTGCCGGAGGCAGCCGACGCCGTGCTGGCTGAAGACCAAGCACTGGCGACGGCAGTTGCAGCCGCCACCGCAGCGCGCCGCATCGACTGGCCGCACTCGGCGGCGTTGAAGTGGCGCTGGCTGCGCCAGGTGCACCAGTGGCTGCGGCAGCAGGCCCCGGCACAGTGCGAACAGATGCAGACGTGGCGCGATGCGCAAGGCGAACCCCTGCTGCGCTATTGCCAGCACGCCGCCGACCGTTTCACTGGAAGCGCCGACGACCATGCGTTTGCGCAATGGTTGGCGCGGCACGGCTGGGCGCAGGTGCAGG